>JAZLBN010000049.1:0-3122 GCA_045613725.1 Candidatus Gastranaerophilaceae bacterium | reverse complement strand
ATGTTATTCAACGCAGATTCTACATCTTCATATTTTAGTGTGAATTCTGCCAATAATTCATTATTAAAAGAACTATATATTTTTGTTTTGTTTGATAATTCTAAACTTTGTTTTCTTTTCAATTTTTTATCTTCAGAAAATACTATATTTAATTCTTTTTTTACGTGATCAACTGCGAGAACAAATAATGAGGACTTTTGTTTTTTTGATAAATTTACCCAAACTTTTGGATTAATAAAGAATTTATACTCGTTGTCAGTAATTTTAATTTCAGTAAAGCTTTCGTCAACTAAGGATGATTTAAAAGTTTCATATTTTGTTTTGACTTTTTCTAAAAAGTTGGGATTGTTTTTAGAATAGATTCCAACTATAAATGAGAAAATTGTAGTCAAAATAATTGTCCAGATGAAAAATAAAATAGGTGTTAAAGCAATCCACAATTTAGCTTGGTTGGATTGAGAATTGTGAAATTGTTCAATATTTTGTTTGTCGTTGATTTTTTTATAAGCCCATTCGTTACCCTTTAATCCACAAATAAGCATATAAGGAACCCAAGCTGTTGTTAAGTATAGCGGTAATATAAACAATGTTTTAGGAGCATTATTGAATATACCCCAAATCCAAGTTCCAAAGAAAGCTCCCCAATTAAATTTTATAACTTCATTTTTAGGTTTTGCATTTGTTATTTTACCTTCTTTGATTATTAAAGATATTAGTGTGTAAAGTAAAATCCAACCACCCCAAAAACTTGATGCTATAGGTGTATAACCCATTAAAATTATTACTGAAATTATTGTTGAAATTAAAAATATTCTATTGTCGTCTTCTTCTCCTATAATATCTCTAACTCTGCGGACTACGTTAGGATAATATAAACCAGTTGAAATTAATGCTATAATGCATTGGGTTGTTAAAAACCATAAAGGTCTTACTTCACCAGTAAATACTTTCCACATATCTGGATAAAAAAACATTGAAATAAATAATGGCGTGATGTAAAACAAACTTTCTAAAACTTCGATATATAAGCAGTTTATTAAAAAATCTCTACGCCCTAATGTTCCTTGTGTAGAAAATAATTTTTTGTTTTCATTAAAATAACTCATTTATAAGATTCCTATACTTGAATATCTTCTGTGATGTTTTCAGAATTTAGTGTTTCTTGAGTTTCATCTAAGAATATTGCAGGGATATCGTTTTCTACAATTTTTTTACCGGATTTAATTTCTTTAGATGAAATCCCAAATTGTTTTAGTTTTTCAGCTTCTTTAAAAATACTACCGTTACGTTTTGCAGTAAATCTGCTTAGCTCAGTTTTGATTCCAGAGGAAGCTTTATCTATAATAGTTTGAATATTTATCAAGTTTTGTGCGTGTGATGCTATATTGTTGTATAAGTTTTCGCCAACGGTAATTATATTTTTTACGTTGTCATATTGTACTTGAGATGCCCAAAGTTGATTTACAAGGCGTAATGTTACTAATAGCGAAGCTGTTCCGACAATAATGATATTGCGAGAGTTTGCAAGTTCTAAGATTTTTCTAAAATCAAAATCGGTATAAATCATATTTATACAAGTTTCAACTGGAATATACATTAGGATAAATCCCGGTTGATTTAATTCTTCGATTTCCTCGTAATTTTTCTTAGCTAAGCTTGTTATACAGTTTGTTAAATCTGTGATGAAAGCTTTTTTTAGTAAGTCATTATTTTCTGATTGTTGGTACTCAATATAATTTTTAAGAATAACTTTTGAATCAATAATAATATTCTTACTATTAGGTAGATTAACCACAAAGTCTGGTTTAACACCATCCGATGTGAATTGTTTTGTATAATGTACATTTTCTTCCAGATTTGCGAATTTAAATATTTGTTCTAGCCATTCTTCTCCGAATTCACCTTTTGAATTTTGATTCATTGTAAGCGCACGAGCGTATTTTTCAGCTGTCGCAATTGCGTTTTTAATTTCCAAAGATTCGTTTTGGTGTGACTTTTGATAATTATCAATACTTTCTTTAAATTCTTTTAATAATCTATTAACAGGATTGATTTCTTCTGCTTTGAATAATTCTATTTTTGTTCTTAGATCTTTTGCGTGTTCTGATAATAATGCCTCTTGTTGGTTTTTTAAAGATTCTTGTGCAATTTGAGAGAAAGCAACTTTTACTTCATTAACAATGTTTTCGTTAAGTCCGACTTTGCTTTTAAGCTGTAGATTTTCTTCTTTTAAACTTTCCAGTTGATTGCTATAGTGTTTTGATGCAAATTGCCAAACTACCAGTCCGGTAATTATTATTGATAACAATAGTATAGTTATTTCTAAAGCCATATTCCCCTAACCTTTTTAACTCTTCTTTCTTGTTAAAATAATATCATAAGCATATGGTATCGTAAAGGTTTTAGAAGGTTTAAATGTAATAAATTTATGTTTGTACTTGCACTGAGACTATTTTTTAATTAAAATATTGTTAATTGATATATTCACTAAGAAGGGATGAGGTTATGGCTGTAGAAAGACAAAGAGTACAAGAACAAGATAAGATTGAACGACGTTCTAATTTTGATCCAGTAGAGAGTAATTTGACTCCAGAACAGGTTAAATTAGAAGCTTCAAGATGTTTAAATTGTAAAAACCCAAGATGTGTTCAAGGGTGTCCTGTAAATATTCAAATACCTGCATTTATAAGTGCATTGAAAGAGGATAATTTGGATGAAGCAGGAAAAATTATTCGTGAAACAAGCATGTTACCATCTGTTTGTGGAAGGGTTTGCCCTCAAGAAAGACAATGTGAAGGTAATTGTGTTTTAGGTATAAAAGGTGAACCTGTTGCAATTGGTGCTTTAGAACGATATGTAGGTGATAATACAGATGCAGGTATGCCAGAAATTACTCCTTCAGGAAAGAAAGTTGCTGTTATTGGTTCTGGTTGTGCAGGTATTACTGCTGCTGCGGACTTGAGAAAAGCTGGTCACGAAGTTGTTGTTTTTGAAGCTTTGCACAAGTTAGGTGGAGTTTTAAGATATGGTATTCCTCCATTCAGACTTCCTAGAACTATTTTAGATAGAGAAATTACAAATCTAAAAGCTATGGGTGTTGAATTCCATACAAACGTAATTGT
>JAZLBN010000048.1:0-16486 GCA_045613725.1 Candidatus Gastranaerophilaceae bacterium | reverse complement strand
CCGATGAAAAAGCTTGTTGGAGAAGTTGTCGTAAAAGTGGTTGATGATGGATATACAATATCTGCACTAAAAGACTTTCCCCCGAGTAGTAATAATATTAAAATTAGGTATGAGCTTAACTTTTTCATATCAATAATATACAACATTATTAAGAAAATTATAATTTCGTAAATTAATTTAATAATTGTGGCAATTAACCTACATTGTGGTAGAATTATAGTATTAAGGGATAGGGTATGAAAAAAGAAGATGTTGAGAAAAAGTCAAGGCTTTCTAATGCAAAGTACTGTAATAGGGTTGCTAATATATTAGATATTGCTTACATTGTTATTGTTGTTCTTTTACTTATTCATCTTTTTGTTTTACAAATTTTTGATTTACGTAATTATAGGCAACGTGGAAAATTGCAACGCTCAAGCCATGATTTTGCTTTGCGAGGCGATATTTATGATAGAAATGGTATAAAGCTTGCAACAGATAGGATTTATTATAATATCTATGCTCGTCCTGTTGATTATTCAAGTACAGAAACCCCACGTAAGATTGCTAAATTATTTGCGCCAATACTAAATGTTACAGAAGCGAGCTTGTATCAGAAGTTGTCAAATACAAAAATACCTGTTATTGCTGTAAAAAAAGATGTAGATCGTGATACAGCTAAGGCTATAATGAAAGTTATCAACGAAAATAGTTTCCGTTCTATAAGTTTGGATAAAAAGAATACAAGAGAATACCCACAAGGTGTTTTTGCTTCGCATGTTTTAGGTTTTTATAATTTTGATGCTGGAGTTTCAAATGGTGTTGAGTTGACAGCCAAAGACAAGCTTGAACATGCAGTGCGAGCAACTTATGAAAAAACACGAGATGGCAAAGTTATTTATAAAATCCCAACAGATCCTGTTGGGCATACTCAAAATCCAAAAGGTCAAGATGTTACATTAACTATTGACGCTGCAATACAGCACGTTTGTGAAAAAGAACTTCATAAAATGATTAAAGAAAAAGAGGCTTTACGTGGTGCTGTTATTGTTATGAACCCGAGAAATGGTGAAATTTTAGGTTATGCTGTTTACCCAACATATGACCCTAATAAATTCCAAAAAGCTAGTAACATGCAAATTAAAAATTGGACTTTAACGGATGTTTATCCTCCTGGATCTACATTTAAGACTATTACAGTTACAAGTGCAATGGAGCTTGGTAAAATCAATGAAAAATCAATTATCGAGGATTCTGGTCGTTTAAAATTTGGCGGTTATACTATTGAAAACTATGACTATAGAGAGAAAGGTGCTCCGGGTAAGATTGATTTAGTATATTTATTTGAACATTCAAGTAATATTGGATCAGTAAATGTTGGATATTTAATGACTCATAAAGAATTTTATGATATGTTGAAGAAATTTGGTTTTGGTGAAAAATCTGGTATAGATTTACCAGGTGAATCTTCAGGTCTGTTAGCTCATCCTAAGGCTTGGGATAAAGGTTTGCATATGACCATGTCTTATGGTTATGGTACGTCTGTTTCTATTATGCAAATGGTTTCAGCAGTATCTGCACTTGCAAATAATGGTGTAAGGGTAACTCCGCACGTGATAAAATATTCAGAGGATGAATTGGCAGAAAAAGTTCAACGTGTTCAAACTGTAAGCCCTGAAACAGCAAAGGTTATTACAAAACTATTAGCAATGAGTGTTAATAATGGTAAATCAACAATTAAGATGGATAAGTATAACGTAGCTGCAAAAACAGGAACCTCAAGAAAACCATTGGAAAATGGTAGAGGTTATTCAGGAGCTACTTATACATCAACAATAGGCTACTTGCCTGCGTCAGATCCGCAAGTTTTAATATATGTAGTTATTGATAGTGCACAAAAGGGACCGGTTTGGGGTAATACTGTTGCAGGGCCAGTATTTAGAGAAGTTGCGGAACAGTGTGCAAGGATTTTAGATTTAAAACCTGATAAATTACCGGTAAATAATTCAAAGAATAAAATAAAAGGGAGATAGCTATGAGGTTAGATGAATTAATTGAATATTTAAAATATAGTGACTTAATTAACTTTAAACGAGTTGATATTACAGGAATCTCTTATAACTCAAAAACAACAAAAAAAGGTGATATTTTTATATGTTTAGTAGGAGAACATACTGATGGTCATGAGTATGCCCAGATGGCGGTTGATAATGGTGCTGCAGCATTGTTAGTTGAAAGGCCTGTAGCTGGAGTTAATGTTCCTCAAGTTCAAGTTGATTCTACTCGTCATAAAATTGCTGATATTGCAGATAGATTTTATTCAAGACCTTCTTTGGGATTGAATTTAATTGGTATTACTGGCACAAATGGTAAGACTACAGTTACTCACCTTATTCAAAAAATATTTGAAGAAAATCAACAAAAATGTGCTTTGATTGGTACTTTAGGGTATAAATTATCTTCTACAGGAGAATATAGAGATGCGAAACATACTACTCCTCAAGCTCCTGAATTACAAGCAACATTAAGAATGATTAAAGATGTTGAAAAGATTGATAATGTTGTTATGGAAGTAAGTTCTCACTCTCTAGAACAAAATAGAGTCGGGGGTTGTCGTTATAATGGTGCGATTCTTACAAATCTTACACAAGACCATTTAGATTATCATATAACTATGGATAATTACTTTAAAGCAAAAGCTTTATTATTTGAACGCCTTTTAGAGAATGATTTTGCTGTAATTAATGTTGATGATGAGTATTCTGATAGATTTTTAGAAGTTGTACCATCAGGTGTTCGCAAATATACTTATGGTGTAAAAAATAATGCTGATATTATTGCAAAAGATATTAATTTCTCTTTAAATGGTGCTGAGTTTAAATTAGTTGTTAATTCTGTTGAGTATCCTGTTAATTTGCATATGAATGGAATGTTTAGCGTCTATAATGTTCTTGCGGCTGTTTCAGCTTCTGTTGCAATGGGGATTGATATTAATATTGCATTAAAAGCCTTGCAAAATGTCCGAGGTGTTGCTGGTAGATTTGAGGTTGTGAATAAAAAGCCTCTTGTTATTGTTGATTATGCTCATACACCTGATGGATTGGAAAATGTTTTAAAATCAGCAAGAGAAATAACTCCACAAGATGGAAAATTGATCTGTTTGTTTGGTTGCGGTGGTGATAGAGATGCTACAAAACGTCCTAAAATGGGTTCTATTGCTCAAAAATTATCGGATGTGATTGTTATTACTAGTGATAATCCTCGTTCAGAAGATCCTCAGCAAATTATAACTGATATTATTGCAGGGTTAAAATCAGTTGATCCTGATATTGTTACTGTAGAACCTGATAGGGGTGAGGCTATTTCCTTATTAAAAACTTTAGCTAATAACAATGATGTAGTTCTTATTGCAGGAAAAGGTCATGAGGATTATCAAATTTTAAAGAATGAGACAATCCACTTTGATGATAGAGAAGAAGCAAAAAAAGTTTTTGCAGGTAGCGTAATATGATGAAAACAAAATTATTTGTCGAGCAACATTTTCATGGGTGCTACGGTGTAGATTTTAACACTGCATCCAAGGATGATATTCTTGCTTTATCAAAAGAAATATTGAAGGAAGGTGTTGGGTTTATTTTCCCTACACTTGTTACTGATAGTGTTGAAAACATAAAAAGACAAATAAATATTATTAAATCAGCTTCAGAATCTCAAACGTCAGATATGGCAAAAATTTGTGGAGTGCATTTGGAAGGTGTGTTTTTAAACCCTGAAAAATGTGGTATCCATAATCCAAAGTGTTTTTTAAAACCCTCAATTGATAATTATAAGCTTTTGGAAGATGATTTTATAAAAATTGTAACCTTAGCTCCAGAATTAACAGATAATGAACTACTAGAATATTTGAAATCAAGACAAGTAAAGATTCAAGCTGGTCATTGTGTTGGTATTGATTTATCTTTCTGTGATGCTACCACACATACTTTTAATGCCATGGGTACAGTAAATCATAAGTGTTCATCTACAGCTACTTCTGCTTTATTAAATGATAATTTATTTTCTGAAGTTATAGCTGATGGGGTTCATGTTTGTGATGATGTTTTAAAATTATTGTTTAAAATAAAACAGATGAACAAAATTTTACTTGTTTCAGATTGTTTACCTTGTACTCGTAGTGAACTTACAAGCTTTGAATTCGCTGGCGAAGAAATTTTTTATGATGGTAATAAAGCAACTTCAAAAGATGGAGTTTTAGCTGGTAGTACAATGTTATTGTCTGATATTGTAAAAGTATTGGCAAAGAAAGATATGTTTAGTAAACAATATATTGCAAATTCATATGATTATCACGGTATTCACTCTGATGGTGAAATTATTTGGGACAATGATTTTAATATAGTAGAGGTAAGATACTAATTATGAGAAGTAATAATATAAAACAAGGTATAGCAAAGACTCCGCATAGAGGATTATTAATGGCTACCGGTGTAAGTAAGAAAAATATGGACAGACCTTTTATTGGTATTGCCAGTTCTTTTTCAGATTTAGTTCCTGGGCATATTGGGATGCGTGATTTAGAGCGACAAATTGAAAAAGGTATTCATTCTGCAGGTGGACAGTCGTTTATTTTTGGTGTTCCTGCTGTTTGTGATGGTATCGCTATGGGTCATTGCGGTATGAGATATTCATTACCTTCAAGAGATCTAATTGCAGATTGTGTTGAAACTGTTTGTGAAGCACATCAATTGGATGGGTTAGTTTTATTATCAAATTGCGATAAGATTACCCCAGGGATGCTTATTGCGGCTTTAAGGGTGAATGTTCCGACAATTATTGTTACGGCAGGTCCTATGCTTGATGGTGAAAGCCGTTGTGAAAAACTTACGATGATTAAAGGCTCATTTGAGGCTGTAGGCAGATTTAGAAGCGGACAGATAGACGAGTCTAGATTGTTAGAATTGGAAGAAGAGTCTTGTCCGTCAGCCGGTTCATGTCAGGGGATGTATACGGCAAATACGATGGCTTGTTTAGCAGAAGTTATGGGTATGAGTTTACCATATTGTGCTACGTCTGCTGCTGTTTCTTCTAAAAAGCGTAGAATAGCCTTTGATAGTGGTTTGCAGATTGTAGAGTTGGTTAAGAATGATATAAAACCAAGAGATATTATTAACAAAGACTCATTAAGAAACGCTATTATAGCTGATTTGGCAATGGGTGGCTCAACAAATTCGTTCTTACATATTTTAGCGCTTGCAAGTGCCGGTGATATCGATGTTTCTTTGAAGGATTTTGAAGAATTAAGTAATATTGTATGTCAAATCGTTAAACTTGATCCTGCGGCAGAAGCAACGATGTCTGATTTTCATAAAGCAGGTGGAGTTCCTGCATTAATGAAGTCTTTGATTGATGCAAATATTGGTATTGTTAATACTTTGACAGTTTCAGGATATAATGTTTCTGAAATAGTTTCTGCTGTCTATAAAAATGCAGATTTGATTAGAGATTATTCAAATCCTGTAACTTCAAAACCTGGATTAGGTATATTATATGGCAATTTGGCTCCAGGTGGCTGCGTTACAAAAATCTCAGGTATCGACGAATCTTGTTATGAATTTCAAGGGACTGCAAAAGTTTTTGACTCCGAAGAAAGCGCAATGATTGCATTAGAAAATGATGAAATTGTTGCAGGTGATATTGTTGTTATCAGGTATGAAGGGCCTAAGGGTGGTCCGGGTATGAGAGAAATGTTAGCCCCAACCTCTTTATTGGTTGGAAAAGGTTTAGGAACTTCTTGTGCTTTAATTACGGATGGAAGATTTTCTGGTGGTACACGAGGTATTTGTATAGGTCATGTGTGCCCAGAAGCAGCAAATGGTGGACCTATTGCTTTAATCCAAAATGGTGATAATATTTCAATCAATATTAATACTCGTCAGATTAGTTTATTAGTGTCTGATGAAGAATTGCAGTTGAGAAATAATAATTTGAAACCATTTGAATTAAAATGTAAATCAGGCTATTTGTCAAAATATGCAAAAAATGTAAAAGATGCATCTCATGGTGCGATAGTGTAGGTTGTTATGAATAGTAATATTTCGCAAATTATAAAAGATACAGAATTAAAACATATTGCAATTATTATGGATGGTAATCGTCGCTGGGCAAAAGAAAGAAATTTACCATCTGCTGTTGGTCATAAAAAAGGAGTAGAAGCACTTAAAGCTACTCTTAGGGCTTGCAATGATTTTGGAATTAAGTATCTTACTGCTTATGCCTTTTCTACTGAAAATTGGAATAGAAAGCAAGAAGAAGTTGATTTTTTAATGGAACTTGTTGCTTATACTCTTTCAAATGAGTTAGCTGAAATGCACAATGAAGGTGTTCAGATTCGTTTTATTGGAGATTTGTCAAGATTGTCTGATAAGCTTCAAAATATATTAGCAAATGCCGTTGAAACAACTAAAAATAACAAGGGTGTTGTTCTTCAAATTGCACTAAATTATGGTTCAAGAGATGAGATAACCTCTGCAGTAAAATCAATTGTTGCAAAAAATATTAAACCAGAGGATGTTACTACTGAACTTATTTCAGAATCATTATATACTGCAGGTGTTCCTGACCCTGATGTTTTAATCAGAACGGGTGGAGAACAACGTATATCTAATTATTTGCTTTGGCAAATCGCATACTCTGAGATTATTATTTTTGACGAATTTTGGCCTGAGTTTGGTAAAGATTTACTAGCAAAATCTGTTATTGAGTTTGGAGGTCGTCAAAGACGTTATGGAAAATAATATTAAGATTGTTTTTGCAACAGGTAATTTACATAAGTTACAAGAAATCAATGAGATTGCTAAAGGATCTGGTATTGAGTTTATTTTACCTCCAGAAGGTTTTGACCCAGATGAAACGGGTTTAACATTTGAGGAAAATTCGTTCATCAAAGCTAAAGAAGCTGCACTTCTATCTAATTGTATAGCGTTAGCAGATGACTCTGGTTTGTGTGTTGACGCTTTAAATGGTGAACCTGGGATTCATTCTGCTAGATATGCAGCTACTCCACAAGCACGTATTGATAAGCTTTTATCTAATCTTACCCAATCGTCTAATAGAAAGGCTAAATTTGTTTGTGCTATGACTCTTGTAGATGAATTTGGAAATCTATTAGATAAAGAAATTGGCGAATGTTATGGACAAATTGCTACAGAACAATCTGGTACTAATGGCTTTGGTTATGATCCAGTGTTTGTAGTTGATGGTTATGGTGTTACTATGGCAGAAATGTCAGAGGACTTAAAAAATTCTATTTCACATCGTTCAAATGCTCTTAATAAAATTATTTCCTATATTCATTCTGAATTACTATAATAACTAATTTATAGAATTTATAGGGGGCAATTTGACATGAAGAAATATATCTTAATTGTTTCTGTCATTATATTGGTGATGATATTTTTTAGACTTGTTTATTCTTGTATTTCTGGATTCTTGCGAGAAAATAGTCTTAAAAATCGTCCTGCTCCAAATGTTGTTGTTCAGACTGTAGAAGAAGAAAATATAATGCAATGTTTTGAAGCTCCAGGTCGAGTTGTTTCTAAATATCAAGTGAGTATTATTGCTCGCATATCTGGTTATTTGCAAAAAAGTTATTTTAAAGAAGGGGATTTTGTTAAAGTTGGACAGACTTTATTTTCAATTGAACCATTAGAATATAAAAATGCGCTAAATTCAGCCAGTGCTAATGTTGATATGGTCAAAGCTAAACTAGCTTATGCGAATAAGCAATTAGCAAGATCAATTGAACTTTTAGACAAAGATTATATTTCAAAAGCAAGATTTGATGAAATTCTTTCAAATAGAGATTCTCTTCGTGCGCAATATTTAGCAGCAAAATCTAGTTTAGATGATTCAATTAGGAATCTTAATTATACACAAATACGATCACCTATTGAAGGACGAATTGGAGTGATTGATGTAACTATTGGAAACTATGTGTCTCCATCCTCTGGACCTCTTACAATTATAAATAGTATGAATCCTATTTATGTAACTTTCCCTATATTATCTGAAGATTATACTAAGTTAGTTTCGAGTGATACTGTTGCAAATTGTGAGCACAAGGTTGAGTTATATCTTCAAGATGGTCAAAAATATAAATATATTGGAGTTCATGATTTTGTAGATAATAAAGTTGACGTATCTACAGGTACAGTTAGAATGCGAGCAACTTTTAATAACCCTAATAACGAACTATTACATGGTCAATTTGTTAATGTTAAATTGTATGCAAATAATAAAATTAAAGTACCTATTGTGCCAATCGTTGCGGTTCAGGAAAATCAAGAAGGTAAGTATGTTTATACTATTGATTTAAATAATTTACCTCAACTTACTTATATAAAAGTTCAAGAGCAAATAGGGGATAATTGGGTTGTTAAAGAAGGGTTAAAGGCTGGCGACAAAGTTATAACTGATGGTATACAAAAAGTTATGCCAGGGTTACCAGTAAATATTGTTCAGAATTTAAATAACCAAACAAATTAAACTATTAATCTTGCAGAAAGGATTTAAAATTAATATGAATTTTCAAGAACAAGGGAATTTGTTTATCAAACGCCCAAAACTTGCGATAGTTATTTCGGCTATTATAATTTTAGCAGGTCTTCTTGTTGTAAAAACCCTTCCTCTTGAAGAATATCCGTCAATTACTCCCCCTCAAGTTGTCGTGAGTGCAACTTATGCAGGTGCAAGTTCAGACGTTATTGAAGCCACAATTGCAGCACCTATTGAATCTCAATTAAATGGGGTAGAGGATATGATTTATATGTCTTCAACATCTCAAAATGGATCGTATAAATTAACATTATATTTTGAAGTTGGCTCTGATGCTGATATGGCTGTTATAAATGTACAAAATCAGTTACAATTAGTTACACCTCGGCTACCTGAAGAGGTTCGTCGCTATGGTTTATCTGTTAAAAAATCTACTGGAGGCCCTGGTCTTTTGATGATTTCAGTGAATTCTCCAAATAATTCTTATGATAATTTATTTATTTCTAATTATGCTGATATTTTTATAAAAGATGAACTAGTGAGGATAAAAGGTGTTGGAGCTGTTAATGTTTTTGGATCTTCGACTTATTCTATGCGAATATGGTTAAATGCAGATAAAATGGCAGGATACGGGCTTTCAGTTTCAGATATTAAAAACGCAATCCAAACACAAAATATTCAATTCCCTGCTGGTGATTTAGGTGTTGAACCTATGGAGAATAAACAATTAATTAAGCTTACCCTGAAAACTAGGGGTAGGTTGAATAGTGTTGAGGATTTTGAAAATGTTATTATAAAATCATTGCCAAATACTGCAAATATTAAATTAAAAGATGTTGCTAGAGTGGAATTAGGTGCAGAAAATTATTCAAGCTTCTCTCGTATTAGTGGTAAAAATTCTGCTATTATTACAGTTAATCAATTACCTGAAGCAAATGCGATTGATCTATCTAATAAAATTCGTAAACGTATGGAAGAGCTTAGTCATGATTTCCCAAAGGATATTGATTACAGAATTCAGCATGATGAAACTGAATTTGTGCGTGAATCAATTCGTGAAGTCATAAATGCTGTTATTTTAGCAATTATTCTTGTAGGATTAGTGACATATCTATTTTTAGGTTCTTTTAGGGCTGCACTTATACCTTTTGCTGCTATTCCAGTTTCTTTAGTTGGTGTTTTTTTATTTCTCAAGTTATTTGATTTTTCAATTAATTTATTGGTTTTGTTTGCATTTGTGTTGGCAGTTGGGTTAGTTGTTGATGATGCAATTGTTGTTCTAGAAAATACGCAGAGACATATTCAAGATGGGATATCTCCTAAGAAGGCAACAGAGATTACTATAAAAGAAGTTTTTGGGGCTGTAATTGCAACTTCCTTAGTTTTAATGGCTGTATTTGTTCCTGTTTCATTTTTAGGAGGAATAACAGGACAGATGTTTAGACAATTTGCACTTTGCTTGGCTTCTTCAATTGGTTTGTCGACTTTTGTTGCGCTTTCATTGTCTCCTGCTTTATGCGCTACAATCCTTAAAAATTCATCTTCTATAGCTGATTTTAAGTTTATTCAAAAATTTGACGAGTGGTTCGAGATTGTGAAAAGTAAATATGTTATATGCATAATTGAGTTAGTTAAATCTAAAAATTTAGTACTTTTACTTTTTGGTATTATTATTTGTTTTACACTAGTTATGTTTTATATGATACCTAAAGGCTTTTTACCTCAAGAGGATAGAGGTGCCATATTTACACAGGTTCAATTGCCGGATGGTTCATCAGCTTCACGTACTGACAGCGTAGCGAAAGACGTTGAAAATAGGTTGTTAAAAATTCAAGGCATAAAAGATACTATTTCTTTAGTTGGGATGAACGGAGAAGATTCAGCGTTTATTGTTTCTGATTTTAAGCCTTGGGCAGAACGTAAAAATAAATCTGAATCATTAGAAGGAATAATTACTCGTGTAAATAATGAGTTTTCTAATTATAGGTCAGCTTCTATCGCGACATTTTCACCTCCTGCCATTTCAGGTCTGGGTATGTTTGGTGGTTTTGAATATCAAATTCTTGATAAAGGTGATAGGAATCATTTTGAGTTATATTCTGAAGTATCGAAACTAATTAATGCGGTCTTAAAAGATCCTGCATTTAGTAATATTTATACTTCTTTTTCTCCTGCATTACCACAATTAGAATTAAATATTGATGTGGATAAGGCTCTTGCTCAAGGTGTTGCTTTAAGTGAAATTTATGAGGCAATTTCTGGATATTTTGCTAAAACTTACATAAATGACTTTAATAAGTATGGGAGAATTTATCGAGTTTACTTACAAGCGGATTCTCAATTTAGAGAAAATATTTCTGATTTAAGTAGAATATATATAAAGAATTCAAATGGTAATATGGTTCCGCTCACTTCTGTGATTACTGTTAAAAATTCCGTTGGACCTTACACAAGAACAAGATTTAATATGTATCCAGCAATTACTTTGAATGGTAACGCTTCTGCTGGAATTAGTTCAGGTGTTTTAATAAAAAAATTAGAATCTATTTCAAAATCAGTTTTACCTGATGATATTGGATTTGCTTGGTCGGGTTCCTCTCTTCAAGAAAAACAATCAAGTGGTCAAATAGGGCTAGTTTTGTTAATGTCATTGATTTTTATTTACTTATTTCTTGTAGGACTATATGAAAGTTGGTTTCTACCGATAAGTGTATTGTTGATAACTCCAATAGCTCTAGGTGGAGCTCTTGTTGCTCAGTATATAGCAGGCTATGCTTTGGATATATATTCTCAAATAGGTCTTGTTATGTTGATTGGGTTAAGTACAAAGCAATCGATATTGATAATAGAGTTTGCAAAAGATGCTTATGAACAAGGTTTATCAATGGTTGATGCTGCAATTGAAGCTGCAAAATTAAGGTTTAGAGCGGTAATGATGACTAATATAGCTTTTATATTAGGTCTTATTCCTTTAGTTTTTGCAACAGGTGCTGGAGCAGCTTCTAGACATTCTGTAGGTGTTACTGTAATTGGAGGAATGCTTGCAGTAGCATTTATTGGGACTTTTCTTGTCCCTGCATTCTATGTCTTGATCGTTAGTTTTGAAGTTTATCTTTCAAATATATTTAGAAAATTTGGAGAAAGAAAAATGTTATGATTAAAAATTTTATTTTATTGCTATTTATTTGTATTGTATTCCAAGAGTGTGTTTTTTCATCTGATGTTGGTAATGTTATCAATCAACTTGAATATCCAACAAGTGAAAATGTTCTGCCAATACCAAATATTGATTCAAACATGATAATTTCAGGTTCTGTAGAAAGAAATGTTAAAATGAGTCTTGATAATTGTATAATGCTAGCACTTGGTAATAATCCTCAAATTAATTTAGCGTTTCAAGATATTTTGGCTTCTAATTCAAGGATTAAACAAGTTTGGTCTAACTTTTTCCCAACTTTTTCTTGGCAAACTGGATACACAAGATTGCGTCAATTACAGTTATCGGATGCTTTAGGTAAGAATCTTGAATTTAATTATTATTTATTAGGGCAGGTTTCTTTGCAACAAATGTTGTACGATTTTGGGGTTACTCAAAATCAGGCTACTATAAGGAAACTTGATTATGAAAGTTATAAAAAGACTTTTGAAGCTGTTGTTAATGATGTTATTTTTCAAACCAAAAGTGCGTATTATGGTGTTTTATATGCTTATGAAAATAAACGTATTGCGCAAGAAACAGTAGACATGTACAAACTTTTTTATGAACGAGCAAAGTCTTATTACGAGAGTGGTTTAAATCCTAAGTTGGATGTAACTATTGCTGAAACGAATTTAAGTAATGCAAAGTTGAAATTAATAAATGCACAAAACTCAGTTAGTTTAGCAATTGCACGTCTAAATAATGTAATGGGAATGCCGTATTTGGGTCAATATGTATTATCTGAGCGGTTACAATTTCAGCCAATAGAGCTTACGTTTGAAGAAGCAATTAATATTGCCAGAGATTCACGCCCAGAGCTAAAACAGGCTGAAATAAAAGTTGAGGCTGTTAATCAAACTGTTAAATTAACTCAAAAATCTTTTTTCCCTACTTTATCTGTAGAAGGTCAATATCAGCGAGGTGGTAGATCTTGGAATTCAAATTATGGTTTCAATATAGGAGGTTATTTAACATTTCCTGCGATTAATATTATGCTTGTAAAAAATGAGATAAATGAGGCGAAATATTTATATGATAAAGAGCTTGCAAATGCTTTAAAAACTCAGCATGCAATTTATTTGGAGATACAAAATGCTTTTTTGAAAATTCAAGAAAAGAAAAATCAATTACCAGTTGCAATGCTTCAATTAAAGCAAGCCAAAGAAAACTATGAGTTATCTTTCGGAATGTATCAAGTCGGAGAAACATCTCCGACAGAGTTAAAAGATGCTGAAAATACCTATGAACAAGCTCAGTTAACATATTATTCCGCTTTGTATGAGTATAATGTCTCTAAGGCTGAATTAGAAAAGTCTATTGGTATAAATATTTGTACAGATACTTCCGTTGGCCTAAATGATTAATATGTTAACATAACTTAATAATTATAAAATATAAAAGCAATTTTTTTTACGTTATTTACTTTATATATATGTAAGATATAAATTAGAGAGAGAAAAAATTATGTTAGCAACATCAGGTCAAGCTTTTGGCTCAATGACAAATAGAGCGTCAAGAAGAGCTCAAAAAGAATTTAAATACCTTGAAAACAGAGATAGACGTATGAGATTTAATAATTCTCAAGACCCAATTTATGTCGTTTTTGATTGTATTGAAAACCGTCCGGTAAGCGTTTTAGCAAAAGAGTTTGTTAAGGATTCTTTCTTTGAAGTAGTTAATTTTGTATCAAAAGTTGTTGGATAATCATATAGGAATACACATAAGGAATTAGATTTAGGATTATAAAAAGCGATTAAATATCGCTTTTTTGTTTTATATACTTGCCTTTTTTTATTTTGTTTTGTATAATCAAATTGGATAAGGGATTTGCGAATGTTATCGTAATGAAAGAAAGTTGGCCCTTTACAAAAGGAAAGAGATATACTCTTAGATGAGTACAACGGAATTTAACTACAAGTTTATAAAAGAAAATTCAAGTGCCGGAAGTTGGCGCAGAGGTTATGAATACCATACAAAGGATATGGTATTTGATAATTATCCTGAGAAAAATTTCTATAAAGGTAAGGTTAAAGGAAATTTTCAGGATCATTATAATACGGATTTAATTTTTAAAAAGAATAAGGTTGAGGCTAGGTGTAATTGCCCATTAAAAGAAGAATGGTGTAAACATGCTGTTGCCGTTGCATTAAGAGCGATAGATGAACATGCTTATGAGGATTGGTTAGAAACAAAGTTCGGGCAGGAATTCGAGTTTCCAGATGAAAATACTGCATTAAAAGAAGAACCTCAAGGGAGTTTTATTTTTCATTTTAATCCAAAACGTAAGGCTAACTTTTTTTCTTTATTAGTTAGATCAAGAGAAACTGGTAAAGTTGTTCGTCAAATTGAACCTATTTTGAGGGCTTTAATTGAAGCTCAAAAACAAGATAAATCTTTTGAATTAAATAATTCTCAAAAAGTTGAGATAATGATTTTTCAACATCTTTTAACAATATCAAGACAGGATAAAAAAGCTGGTTGGTATGATATTCCAATATCCAAATTTGGTCCTCTTTTCTCATTATTAGCAAAAGCTGATGAAGTTTTGGATGAAAAGACAAAAGATAGATTAAAATTTGCAGATGAAGAGTGGAAGTTAGTACTTTATGTGAATACTTCAAACACTGCAGGTACTTTACTTTTATCTTTGGAATGGCAAAGACCTGATAAAGATGATGTATACCCATTTGAAGAGGTTCGATATTTTTCTCGTCATTTAAAATGGGGTAGGTATAAAAATCTTATTTTCCCAACTAATGTAGCAATTCAAAACATTCCTCAGAATATTATTAAATCATCGTTTACAGATTTGAAAGATTCTGAAGGTGGTAAGTTTATTTATGAAGATTTACCAAAATTGCAAGAAGTTATGGACGTAGTTGTAGACGAAAAGATATCTAAACTTATGTTAGAACAACGTCCACCTTTGAATGTTGTGTCTTTGGGTATAGATTATGACCAATCATTAAAAGCATCTTTAGATTTTGAATATGATGGAGTTCGAGTTCCTTATTCAAAAACAAATGACAAAGTTCAATATATTACAGTCAAAAAAGCTGATGAAGATTTGATTTATTGGGTTAAGCGTAATTTAAAACATGAGCACGAAGCTTATGCTATGCTTTTGGCATGTAAGTTTGTACCAATGCAGACAAATAACTTGGCACTTGAAAAAGAAAATGCTATTGATTTTTATAATTACTACTTAAAGCAAGCAGGTGAAGGTTGGAAATTTGAAGAAAAAGATGATATGGGCTTTTTCAAGTTAATGGAAAATCCATTCAGATTATGTGCAAAAATTGACTTTTCTGATGAGCAACCTGACAGCTTTGATATTAGTATTTACGGTCAAGCTGGTGAAGAAATTATTGATTTTGATGAGATTTATGACACAATTCAAAGTGGTGAAAAATATGCACGTATTCGTAGTTTAGGGTTTGTTGAATATCCTGCTCAAAACATATATTCAATGATGCGTTCATTTAACTCTTTTGATGTATTTAGAAATCCTGATAATAGATTTACAGTAAAAACTTATCGAGCTGGTTTGATTAATGAACTTAAAAACCTTGATGTTGATTTGATTTTAAGTGATAGATTTAAGACTTTCTGGGAGCAAATGTCATCGTTTTCTACCGCTGAAGATTTATCGCTTCCTGTGGGTATTAATGCAGAATTTCGTGAATACCAAATGAAAGGTTTTGGTTGGTTGTGGTTCATGTATAAATACGGCTTGAATGGTATTTTGGCTGATGATATGGGGCTTGGTAAAACTCTTCAAGCGTTAACCGTTTTGCAAAAAGCTAAAGAAGAAGATGGTCCAATGCCTACTCTTGTTATAGCGCCAACTACAGTTGTATTTAACTGGGAATCAGAGATTCAAAAGTTTGCGCCAACACTTTCTTGTTTGAAGTTACAAGGTGGCGAACGTAAGCAATTTTTTAAAAAAATTCCTGAATATGATGTTGTAATTACTAGTTATGCACTATTAAGACGAGATATTGATAAATTAAAAGATATTAATTTCCGCTATATTATTTTGGATGAATCACAAAATATCAAAAATGCAACATCTCAAACTGCACAAGCTGTTAAACAGTTGAATTCTCAGCATAAATTAGCTCTATCAGGTACTCCAATTGAAAACAAATTAGAAGAGTTATGGTCTGTATTTGATTTCTTGATGCCAGGATTCTTGTTCACTATGGCAGATTTTAATTCTCGTTATGTAAATCCGATTATGGAGCGACAAGATAAGATAGTTGAAAAACGCTTAAAATTACAGATTTATCCGTTTATTTTACGTCGTATGAAACGAGATGTAGCAAAAGATTTACCAGATAAGGTTGAAAATATTGCATACTGTGAACTTACAGATGAGCAAAGAGACTTTTACTTACAAGTTCTTGATAGTACAAAAGAAGAACTATTCAAGTCTATTGAACAGAATGGTCTTGAAAAGAGTAGATTGTCTATCTTCTCTGCTCTTCTTCGTATGCGTCAAATTTGTTGTCACCCTAAACTTTATGATAAAGACAATGTTAAAAATATTATTTCTTCTGGTAAGTTTGAAAAACTTAAGTATATGCTTGAAGAAATTGTATCAGAAGGTCATAGAATTCTATTATTCAGCCAATTTGTTGACATGTTAGATATTGTAAAAGCTTGGCTTGATAAAACAGGTATTAAGTATGAATACTTAACTGGTAAAACAAAAGACCGTCAAGGGGCTGTTGAAAGATTTAATTCTGATCC
>JAZLBN010000047.1:0-3121 GCA_045613725.1 Candidatus Gastranaerophilaceae bacterium | reverse complement strand
ATCAAGTTCAGGGTGACGCAAAAGTTAAAAAAATGGTTAGAAAGTAGAATATTTTTAATCGTTTTTTAACTCTAAAAAATTGCCTTGTAGCTTTTTTTATATTATAATTGTTGGGGAGAGGTAGAAATGGAATTTTTTAGAGAAAATAAAAAAACAATAGTTGGGATAATTGCTGTTTCTTTCATACTTTGGACTGTAGGTATGGGTGTTGCGCTGTTAATTCCAACTTTCGGAGGCTAATTTGTCTTTAAAAAAAATATTAAATCTTTTAATATTTTTAATAGTTTTTGGCACAATTGGGTGTCAGTTTTGTTCTGCTGAAACAGATTTGGAAGCCAAAAAACGTGAAACAAGAGAACAGATTAACCGCTTGAAATGGCTTGAAAGCGTTGAAACAAACAAGTTATATAAAAACCAACAAAAATTAGAAAATGCCAATAATAATTTATCATCTTCAAAGATAAAAATTCAATCAGCACAAAGAGAATTAGTAGATTTAGAAGCTAAACTGGATATTGCATCTCGTGAATACAACGCTTTAAACTATGTCTTAGCAACACATATTCGTACAGTTTTCAAATCACAAAGAAAAGCTTTTTTTGAAATACTTTTAAATTCTGATGATATTAATATGCTTGTTGATAGAGTTCATTTCCAGAAAATAATCTTAAAGAAAGATTATGATAAAATGGCAGCTGCTCGTGCAAAAGCAAGAGAAATTTCAACTTTAAGACAAAATATTCAAAGTCACAAATATAGACTAGAGAGAAATTATGCATCCATTAACAGCCAACAAGAATACATCAAACGAGCAATCGCTAAAAACGAAAATATGATTAATAAGTTGCGTACAGACCGAGCAGCTTATCAAAAAGCCGAACGTGAGCTTGCAAAACAATCTGAAAGTATTGGATCATATATTAACAAGACAGCGAAAGATACTAATGTTCAAGTAGCATCAGGATTTATTAAGCCAATACAGGGAAGGATAACTTCGCCATTTGGTTGGAGGACACACCCAATATTTAACAGCCGTTCTTTCCACTCAGGTATTGATATTGGTGGGCCGAATTATGGTGAGATTCGTGCGTCAAATTCAGGTAAGGTTATTTATTCAGGCTGGTATGGTGGCTATGGAAAAGTTGTTATAATTGAACACGGTTTAGTTAATGGTAAACCTATAACAACGCTGTATGCCCATATGAGTACAATTTTAGTTTCAAATGGCCAAAAAGTAACGAAAGGTCAAGTTATTGGAAAAGAGGGTACTACTGGTTATAGTACAGGTCCTCACTGTCACTTTGAAGTCCGTGTAAACGGCCAGCCAAACAATCCGTTAAATTATATATAGGAAGAGTAAATTGAAAAAGAAAATAATATTAGCTTTAATAACTTCAATGATTGCTTGTGGGTATGCACATGCGGAATTTGGTTATGAAGAAAATGACATAACTGGTGAAGCGTATTTTATGCCACCATCTCCAATTATGGATATGCAATCTACAAAAAAAGTAAGGCAAGATAAAACATTACCACCACTTACTAAATTTAGAGCTACATTGAAAAATAATGCGGTGAAGAAAGAAGCAATAAACAATGAATTAGCTCCAATGCCACAAGATATTTATACTGGTGAAATTGAAACTTCAAAGTACGCTTCTCAAGAGATAAAAGATGATTTTACGGATGAAATAACTTCTCCGGATGGATTTGAAGCTGATGAAGAGGCAATTGCAGAAAAAGAAACTAAAAAGAAATCTTTTTTCAAAAGAAAAAATAAAGAACAGAAAAAAGATGAAGATGTTATTTTAGATTGTGAAAATGTTGATTATGATGCTCAGAATTTCATGATTTATGCTCGTGGAAATGTTAACGTTAATTTTGTAAAACAAGGAATAACATTATTAGCTGATACTATAACATTTGATAGAGCAAATAATACTGTTAAAGCTGAAGGAAATGTTAAAATTTTAAAAGGTACCCAGACTGTTACTGGTGAGTATATTTTTGTTGATTTGAATGAAGAGAATGCTTTAATTGAAAAACCTTTAATGCGTACAGCAACTCTTGAGGTTCGTTCTGAAAACAGTCAAGTCTACGGTGATAGAATAGTTATGAATAATGGCTCTGTTAATGTAGATGAGTCTTTCCCAATACAATTTGTTTCTGCAAAAAGAACTCCTCAAACTCATAAAATGCTTATAGCTGAACCTAATAATATCTCCGAGGATATGGAACAAGGTATTATTAGGTTAAAAGTTAAAAAAATGAAAGTAGAGCAAAATAATAAGCTACAAATAATCTCAATGAATAAGTTTAGATTATATAAAGGCGATAAGCTTATTTTCAAAACTCCAGGAGCGAAAATATATACTAACAAAAACCTAGAATTTGTAGAAACTAACCATTGGGAAGTTGGTGCATATAGAGGCCTTGGTGTATATGCGGGCCCTGGCATTACGTGGGGTATGCCACACGGCGCTGCACTAAAAGTAATGCCTATGGTTAACTATAAAAGTGGTATAGGTTTTGGAGCTTTAACCAGATTTAGTAGCGCAACAAACCATACAATGGCAGGTTATGGTTCTGCTGCTGATAAAGTTGTTATTTATGGTAAACAAGATTTAGATGAAAACCTTTATTTGCACTATAGTGTTAATGGTTATATGGATGAATGGTTTTTAGGACGTCGTAGGCCAAAATATGGTGCAGATTTAGTTTATCACGATGCCTATTCTTCTGATAATTTTTTAATTAAAGGACATAAATCATCCTTTATGCATCGCCTTGAAGCAGGTTATTTTAATGACCTAGACTTTGATAGGCATTTTGAAAGAATTGCTGGTTCAGATATGGGTACTACACGTTTTAGATATATGGCGCAAGTAATGCAAAATATTTTCAATTATGAAAATAAAGAAAAAGAAACTGCATTAACTTTGAATTTGATAGGTCAATTATCGACTTCACTTTATGGAACTGGCGATACTCAAGCTATTGCAAGAATAGCTCCGCGTGTACACACTCAATATAAACGATGGATGCAAGATGTTGGTTTTTATCTTACAAGTTATGATGATAACACTCCAATGCCTGTTTTTGATGCATATCGTTATGGTAA
>JAZLBN010000046.1:0-3367 GCA_045613725.1 Candidatus Gastranaerophilaceae bacterium | reverse complement strand
TTTTTTATGTAATATTGAGTCAAAAAAAATAATCCGCTCCTACTGATTGAGTAGTGAGCGGATATTTATTTAGAAAATCGCACTGCCGTTTTGTTGAGAAAAATTCCTATTGTGTAAGATTTTGAGGTGTTCCAGTTCGCTGTAATCTGCCGACCGTTGTGGTTACAACTCTTTTTGAGAGAAGCGCAGCCCGCCATTGATAAAGGAAGTTAGCCTCGGTGGTGTTAAAAAGTAACTGCTGAATTTTCTAACCTCAGGCTGAAGGTGTGATTTTGTACTATTAGAGTTGCAAAGATTGTGCCAATGTTTGGTTGGAGTTTGATGTCTTTTTGGGGAGTATTTTTTAGACGTTCTAGTTGTTTTAGACCGCTTCGCTATTCTAGATTATGATTTTTTTTGTAAAAAAAATATTTTTGTCAAAAGTTGTCAAAATGGGGTTGTAACTTTGTGGCGTGAAATAAAAAAAAGTAGTTTATGAAACAAGAAGAGTTATTAAAATTTTGTAGGTACTATAAAGGAGAATCTCAAAATCCTTATGGGCAAGATTCTATTGACGGGTTGTTTTGGTTTGTTGAACGAATGTATGTAGATAACACCATTCGTTCTAAAGAATTTAGAGTTGCCTGGATTCATGAAGCCGAAAATTATATTGTAGCACATCCTGATGTGTGCAATGTGTTGACTGACAACAGTGTTAGCATTGAAACAAAAGCGATAATTCTTTATATAGAAACAATGCTCGGCAAATGGAAGCCCTATGAAGTAGATTTGATTTTTAAGTATTAAATTGTGATTAATAAAGTTGTGTAAAAATGATTGTTAATCAAATAAATTGAGTATATTTGCAGAAAAATAAAATTTAATTGTTATGGCAAAAAAAGATGAATTAACAACGTTAATGCATTACGATTTTTTATGTGAAGAGATGTCAGTTGAAGATATAAAAATATATGGAGTTTTTGGTGCAATGAAAGGAGGTCTATCAAAAAAAGAAGCATTAAATAAATATGGCATATCAGAACAATTATATGATGAAAATATAGAAAGAGTGCTAAATTCTTAAATGTGTGTGGTCGTGATTGAAATAAAAATAAATAAAAGGTATTGTGATAATTTTTTTTGATTTAAATAGTTTGTATTATGGCAGAATTAAGTGTAAGTAAAAAAAGTATTAAAGATTTATTAAGTAATAGTAAGGCTGATTTTCTTATTCCAGATTATCAGCGCCCATATGCTTGGGATGCAGAAAAAGAGTGTTTAACTTTGTGGGAGGATGTATTTTTGTTTGCATTTCCTGAAGATGATGTGAATAATTTTGATTCTAAAACAGCAGAATATTATTTTGGACCAATAGTAACATTTAAAAATGATAAAAAACAATCGGAAATTATAGATGGTCAACAACGTCTTACTACTATTATGTTATTGTTGCGTGCTTTTTATTCTCGTTTTGAGAAAATGAAAGATGTGCAGTCTCAAAAATTGCGTGAGATGATAGGTAAGTGTCTTTGGATGACAGATGAGTTTGAACAACCTGATTTTTCGCAGTTAAAGATAGATTCGGAGGTTGCTTCGGATAATGATAAGGAAGAGTTTTTATATATTTTGAAAGAGGGAACTACGACTGAAAAGATGAAGAGTAGATATGCAATTAATTTTAGATTCTTTCAAAAAATGATAGATACTTTTATTACAGAGTATCCTGCTTATTTTCCATATTTGCCAAGTCGTATTCTGAATAACTGTTTCTTGTTGCCAATTGAAGCAGATCAACAAGATACAGCTTTGCGTATTTTTTCGACATTAAATAATCGCGGAAAAGCACTTTCTGATGCAGATATTTTTAAAGCAGAATTTTATAAATATTATTCAAAAGAGGGCAAAAAAGATGAGTTTATGAGTCGCTGGCGTAAACTTGATGAGATTTGCGAACGTAATTTTCGACCAACAACAGGAACACCTATGGATGAGTTGTTTACTCGTTATATGTATTATGAACGAGCAAAAAAAGGAAATAAGAGATCTACAACAGAGGCACTTAGAACTTTTTATAGTGCAAATAATTATGCTTTGCTGAAGTGTGATGAAACTTTGAATAATATGGAATTGCTCGCTGATTTTTGGGAGAATGTTTATAATCAGTCTGATGAGTTTTTTTCGGAGCGAGTGTTGCGTAGATTGTTTGTGTTAAATTATGCGCCTAATGGTATGTGGACATATATATTGTCTGTATATTTTTTACAAAATCGTAATGAGAAAAATGAAAATCGATTAAATGAAGATAAATTGTATGATTTTCTTTGTCGTTTAACTGCTTTTATTTGGGCTTATGCTATTACTAATCCTGGTGTGAATGCATTGAGAACACCAATTTATGCAGAGATGGTGAATTTAGTTAATGGGAAAGATGTTGATTTTGTTGATTTTCAATTTCCAAAACAACAAACTATAAATCAATTTCAAAATTATAATTTCTATAATGGAAGACCTATAACTCGTTCTATGTTGGCATGGTGGGCCTTGCAGCAAGATAATCAAGAAATTCCAACATTAGATACTATATTTGAGGTGGAGCATATTTATGCACGTAAACGTAATGAAATGGAAAAATCTCTTACTGACAAATGGAGTATTGAAAAGATTGGTAATAAAGCTTTGTTAGAAAAAAGAATTAATATTCGTGCTTCAGACTATCGTTTTTTGGATAAAATTAAATATTATCAAGGTGTTACTAACAAAAAAGGAGAAACAAAGAAAGCTACGATTAATAGTGAATTGATTTATATGTCTAATAATCGTGAAGATTTTACGGAACAAGATATTAAAGATAGAACAGAACTTATTATATCTTCATTTATTGAGTACTTGGAGCAAAATAATTTGATTCTTCAAGATTGATTTGGTCTAGAAGAATGATTTTTATTTTTCAATATTAAGGAAGGAGATAATTTTGTTGGTTTATAAAAAATGATATTTTTTTGAAAACATTTTATTTTTGTCAAAAGTTGTCAAAATGAGGTTGTAACTTTGCAGCGTGAAATTAGATGTTTTGTTTAATCTTTAAATTTTATGTGTTATGAAAAAGTTACAAGAAAGAATGCATTTTGCGAATTTTTTTATTGCGGGTTTTAATTATTATGATGGTTGTATGGCTTGGGAGGAGCTTAAGGTGGGGGCGAAATTAGAGTTGGTGAGAGATGAATATAACAAGGTGGATGTGAATGCAGTGGCAATTTATTGTAATGATTGAAATAGTTTATTCGCCCCCATCGGGGACGATATATGCGAGTGTTTTCTTTCTGCAGGTTCCTTCGTTTCACTCAGTCACCAGCAGTTAAGCATAGTTTGCCCTCTTCGAGGACTTTGA
>JAZLBN010000045.1:0-24087 GCA_045613725.1 Candidatus Gastranaerophilaceae bacterium | reverse complement strand
TACAAGGTGAAAGACCAATGGCTAGAGATAATAAATCTTTAGGTATGTTCAGATTAGAAGGTATTGCTCCTGCAATGCGTGGTATCCCTCAAATCGAAGTTACTTTTGATATTGATGCTAACGGTATTGTAAATGTTTCTGCTAAAGATAAAGCTACTAACAAAGAGCAAAAAATTACTATTACAAATTCTTCTAACCTTTCAGATGATGATATTGATAAAATGGTAAAAGAAGCAGAAGCTAATGCAGCTGAAGATAAAAAGAAAAAAGAAGAAGCAGAAATCAAAAATAATGCTTCAAGCATGATTGCATCAGCTGAGAGAATTATGAAAGATTTTGAAGGCAAAATAGATGCTTCTGATAAAACTAAGTTAGAAGAGCAAAAAGCTTCATTGCAAAAAGCTTTAGATGAAAATAAATCTGTTGATGAGTTGAAAAAATTATCTGAAGAGTTACAACAAACAATGTTTGCGATTTCTCAAAAAGCTTATGAAGCAGTTCAAAAAGAAGGTGAAGCAGCACAAAGTGCAAATTCTGAAAGTGCATCTTCTGAATCAGCTTCAAATAGTGATGATGATGTAATTGATGCAGAATACGTTAAAGAATAGTTTAGTGAATTCTATTAAATATAAACTATAACAGATAGAAGCCCTCGATATTCGAGGGCTTCTATAATGTTTCCCAAATCTTTCGCCTTTTCCTTACCACTGATTAACTCAACAACGACTCTAATAAATTAGCATTTTGGAGTGCACCTGTTGATTCTTTAATTTTTTGTTTGTAAATGTAAGTTCTTAGTGCTTCGCGGATAAGTTCACTTCTTGAACGGTTTTCACCATCTGCAACTTGGTCAATTCGGTTCAAAAAGTCTTCCGGCATTGAAATCAATACTCTCGCCATATATTCTCCTTTTTTTACTAAATATTTGTCATTGTCCTTACATATATATAAAGTGTTTGATATATAAAAAATTGCTCTTTTTTATACAAAGAATATATACTAAATTTTAAAAATATTGATATGACTGACTTTTAGGTATGTAGTTTTACTTAATATTTCTTAATAGTCTACTTAAGAAGTATCGCAATACATATTAAAAGCATGAAGTTAGTAACGATATTTCTTGAATAGAAAAATCTAAAATAAAAAGGTGCATCAGGTGATTTAGATACATCTTTCCAGTTATCTAGTGGGTAATGCCAAGGGTAAATTGTAGGTATATTTGTTTTGTCTTGATTGAATTCTTTTAAGGTTTTGTATAAATCAATGATTTGCGGAATTGTTAAAAGTCCTAGTAAATACCAGTAGTTTCCAGTTTTGTATGTTAGGTATGAAATAAGAATAAACGCTGTTAAATAGAAAATGAGAATAAAGTTTAATGCATTTGTTTTATTGCCAAGATATCTACATAAGGTTTTTTTATGAGAGCATTCGTCTCCGTCAAAATCCATCAACATATGTGCATATAAAATTGTGTTAGTAAACATTGCGCAAGCCAGTGATAAAAGTAGAACTTCTGTTGAAAATTTGCTTGTCATAACATAGTAAATACCCTCGTACAAAAGTGGCCCATATGCAATTATTATGGCAATTTCACCAAGACCTTTAAGTGAAAGTTTTTGGTATGTTAAGGCTATCGTAAGTCCAATTAGAGCAAGTAATGCTACATAATAACCTGCGATGAAGAACAAAATCCCACCAATTATGGCTGCAAATGCTAAAAATGTTATTATTGCATATTTTAAATCTTTTATAGTTGCTTGACCAGATTTTAAGTATAGACACTTGCAGTTTTGTGCCGAGTTTAAATAATTTTCATCTTTTATAAGAATTTTATAATCAAAGTAGTCATCGATTAGATTTGTTGCCATATGAACCAGTCCGCTACCTAATATTGCAAGCAATCCAAGATATGGGTTTCCGTTTTGTTTTAGGGCAAACACGAATATAACTAAGCAATTTAACAATGTTATAGGTAGAGAATAAACTCTTGCATTGTTTAACCAAAATTTTATTTTGTTAAGCAAATTTCCACCTCTTTCTTGCTTTTCACGCTAGTGTGTAGGGATAATATTTACCCTTCAAAGATATTTTTTATTGCTACGACAGATTCATAGCTTGCTCCAGCTTCTAATATTTCTTCTGCTGTTAGGCCAAACATAGTTATGAGGTTATGTGCTTCTGTCACGTTACGAGAGTTTAGAAACTTTGCAGTTTCTATGACAGCGCTTTCTCTGGTCATTCTGGTAAATTGGTCGTTAATACCTTTTCTAAAAATTCTTGATTTTGATTTACCCATTTTTCACCTCTAAAGCTAGTAAAGCTGCCCCAATCATTCCTGAATAATTTCCAGCTTGAGCTTTCAGGATTTTTGTTGGAGTTGTGACTATTTGGGAATTTATTTCGTTTTCAAGTTTGTTTGTATTAACAAATTCTGCCATAGAACCAGATAAAACGATACAATCTGGGTCAAAGATATTTGCAAGTCCAACCAATCCATCTATTAAATCGTTATGCCATTTATCCATAATTGAAAGCATTTGAGGGTCGTTATTTTTAGCACCATCAACAACATCATATGTTGTAATATCTTTGTTTCCAGTTATTTCTTGAGCTGTTAATCTTAAACCTGTTCCTGAAGTGTATATCTCAAAACAATCCCAAGAGCCACAAGTGCATTTTCTATTTTTATCTGTACGCATTTTAAAATGCATTTCACCAGCAGCACCATTTTGACCTTTTAAAAGTTTGTTGTTTATAATGATTCCACCTCCAACTCCTGTACCAAGTGTAATCATAATCGACACCGTTGAATTTTTTGAGGCACCTATTTTATATTCTGCCCATGCGGCGCAATTTGCATCATTTTCTACGAAAACAGGTTTGGTTGATAATTCTTGAAAATTTAATGTTGGGTATTCTTTTGCAATATTTCCTGTAGAGCCTACTATCCCTGTGTTTTGATTGTTTACAGCGCCACAGGTAGAAAAAGCTATTATATCAACATTATTTTCATGTTTTTCGATGATTGTTTTAAATGTTTTTTTTATTTCATCAAAAGTTTTTGGAGTTGAATATTTTTCAATTTCACTTATTATTTCACCATTTTCATTTATTATGGCATTATATATTTTAGTTCCGCCTACATCTATTGCTAATGCTTTTTTCATTTCAATTCCTTTATTTGATTTTTCCGTATTGGTATTTACCCTCACCCTAGCCCTCTCACACAAGTGGGCGAGGGGATAAATTATTATTTATTCCTTATTTCTGAATACGAATCTTTTAGTAATAAGTTGAGGCCTTGTAATGGCTGAGCCTATAACAACGCAATGTGCACCAAGTTCAAAAGCTTTATTTACTTGTTCTGGTTCCCAAATTCTTCCCTCTAGTACAATTGGTAATCCAGTTTGTTCGACAAGTTGTTTTAATAATTCAAAATCAGGTCCATCTGCTGGAGAATTAGCTGATTCTAAAGTGTAGCCAGCAAGTGTTGTTGATAAAATATCAGCTCCAGCTTCTTTAGCTTTTAGACCTTCTTCTAGTGTTGAAATGTCCGCCATGGCAACTTTTTTGTTGATATGAATATATTTAATTAAATCTGCTAACTTTTCGTTGTTAGGTCTTTTTCTTTGTGTTCCGTCAAGAGCAATTACGTCAGCGCCAGCTTCAATTAAATCTATTACATCTTTTATTGTGGGAGTAATGTAAACGATTTCTTTCCAATTTTTTGGGATAACATTTGGCTTGGTTATTCCAATTATTGGGATGTGAAAAAGTCTTTTAGCGTTTTTTACATCTCTGACTCCAGCTACGCGTAATCCACCAGCTCCGCCTGTAACTACAGACTTCATCATTGCGACCATACATTTTTCTAAGTATAAAGGTTCTGAAGGCATTGCTTGAACCGAAACTACTATCATCCCTTTAAGTTTGTTAACGACATTATTCATACATAAAATTATATATTAAACAAAACTTTTTGCATTATGGTATAATATTTTTATTAAGTTTATGAGGGAATTTATTTATGAATAAAACATTAGTGAAATATCCGTTTTTGACAAAAGAAGTTGAAGTTTATGAACGTGAAAATGGTCATAAGATTGTTCTTGCGCATAAAGAAGGTGATATGGTTAACGTATCGTCTTGGGTTAAAACAGGTTCAATAAATGAAGATGATAGTAATAATGGGATTTCACATTTTCTTGAGCATTTGATGTTTAAAGGTACTAATGCTTATAAAGTTGGTGAATTTGATAGAATGCTTGAATCAAAAGGTGCAATTGTTAATGCTGCAACTTGGAAAGATTATACATTTTATTATGTTACTCTACCAAAAGGTATTGATAATAAGGATTTTGATTTAGCTATAGATTTGCATTCTGATATGATGATGGATCCAGTTTTTCCATCTGAAGAACTTGGAGCTCCGTTTGATATAAATGATTCCTCTGTAACAGATAAAAGAGAAAGACATGTTGTTATAGAAGAAATAAGAATGCGAAAAGATCAGCCTTGGACAAAAGTTTATAATGTATGTAATAGAAATATGTACACTTCACATCCGTATAAACGTGATGTTATAGGTACTCCGGAAATTATTTCTCAAGTTTCTCGTGATGAGATTGATGCATATTATCGTAAGTTTTATACTCCAAAAAATATAACAACAATTGTTGTTGGCGATTTTAATCATGAAGAAGTTTTGAATACTTTGTGTGAGAAATTTAATTTCCCAAATCGTGTTGAATCTGAAATTAGAGTAAATGCTATAGATAAACCTGTGTTTGAGACAAAATATATTGAAACAACAGCAAATGTTCAAACTTCATATTTGATTTTTGGATGGTTGGGGCCAATGGCTTGTGAGTTAAAAGCGTCAATTTGTTTGGATCTTATTTCTATAATTTTTGGTGATGGGTCAAGTTCTCGTTTACAGCAGAATTTGATTGAGAAATCGACTGAGAAAATTTTTAATATGGTAGGATCTGAGCATTATCAATTTAAAGATGGAAATAATTTCTTTGTTCAAGCAAATTTTAAATCTGAAAGTAAGGATAGAGCAATTGAACTTGTTAAGTTGGAGCTATCTAATTTGTTAGATGTAAGAATATCTGAAGAAGAGTTGTTAAAAGCAAAAAAACGTATTAAATCTCGTTTTGCGTATTCTGCAGAAACAGTATCGGAAATTGGTGAAACAATCGGTTATTATATGACGGTTTGTGATGATTTAAAATTGATTGAAGATTATTTAACAGATTTAGATAATATAACAGTTGAAGACTTAAATGAAACGATAAAAACTTATTTATCAATTGATAATGCTGTGATTTCAGTGTTGGTACCTGAGGCTTAATCGCATTATGCTGACAGAATTTGATGACAAATTGAGCGAAATTAAACAAAAATGTTTGCTGTGTGAAAAATGTTCACTTTGTCAATCGAAGACTAATACTGTTTTTTCTGCTGGAGTTCCTAATTCAAAAATCATGTTGATAGGTGAAGCTCCAGGATATTATGAAGATCAGCAAGGTGAGCCTTTTGTGGGGAAAGCGGGTAAATTGCTTGACCAAATTTTAGGTTGTGTAGGTTTTTCAAGAAAAGAAAATATTTATATTTGTAATACTTTAAAATGTCGTCCTCCAGAAAATAGAGATCCTTTACCAGAAGAAAAAGAAGCTTGTTGGGAATATTTAAAAGCTCAAGTTGATATATTGCAGCCAAGAATTATTTTATTATGTGGTAGAGTTGCGGTAAATTCTTTTATTGATACAAAATTAGGTATAACAAAATTACGTGGGAAATGGTTTGAAGGTCCATATTTTTCAAAGATGATGCCTATTTTTCATCCTTCTTATCTTTTGAGGAATGACAGTAGGGAAAAAGGCTCTCCAAAGTGGTTAATGTGGCAAGATATAAAAGAAGTTCGTAGAGTATATGACCAAATGCAGGTGTGAAAAATTTTATCTATTTGAAAATATTATCTATAGTGGTATAATTACTTTATGAAAGAGAGCAAACAAGTGAGTTTTACGACTCAGAATAGACTAATTATTTTTGGACTTGTGTTAAGTACGTTGCTTATTATGGCAATTGCAATTTTTGCAACCGTAAATATTCAGAGAAATCTTAGTGAAGGTTATCAGAATTTTGGACAAGTAATTTCCAAAGTTTTAGCTATAGAAAGTGTTGAACTAACGAAAAATGCAACAGACGTTCAAGCTGTTGAAATTATAAAATCTCATACTGATTCTATTATGAAATCTCATGATGATATTGTATATATTGAGTTTCGAGATAATAATGGTGATTTAATTTATAAATCTAAAAATGACCCGTTTAATAATGAGAAGCGTTCTAGTATTGCGGTATCATCTCCTATGATAAATGTTTTAGATGGGTCAAATTTAGGCGCAGTAACTGTAGGTTTATCAGGGTCAAATATAGAAAAAGTTTCATCAACAACAAGAGCTTCAATTTTGTTCGTATTTACGATTGTTTGGTTGGTTTTCGCTTTTGTAATTCTTATAAATACATATCTTATAACAAGAGAGTTAAGAATTTTACGTGATGGAGTGCATAAAATTTCTACTGGAGAGTTTGGGTATAAGATTGAGGGTGAAGATGTTAGTGATGAAGTTCAAGAACTATTTGATTCTTTCAATGATATGTCTGCCAGATTAAATATTTATGAAGAACAAAATATTGAACAACTAACTCTTGAACGTAACAAGTTAGAAGCGGTGTTGATGAGTATTGTAAATGGGGTAGTTGTTTGCGATAACAATGACAATGTAGTTTTATTGAATGGTCATGCAAAAGAACTTTTAGAAATAGAAGGTGATGAACTTTTAAATACTGATATTCAGCAATATGTTGACGCAGAAGGTGAATATTGCTTTGCTGAAAAAATTGATGAGTATAAAAATTTAACAATGGAAGAGAAGTCTTCTAAACCAATTATATTTAATGTATCTATAGGTAATCGAGTTTTAAAATCAATTATTTCTCCAATGTTTACAAGAAATCAAGATTATGTTGGATACATAATTGTATTGATTGATATTACACGTGAGACTGAGATGGATTTGATGAAATCTCAATTTATTTCAAACGTTTCTCATGAGTTAAGAACTCCAGTTACAGTTTTAAGAAGTTATATTGATACTTTATACAATTATGGTGAAGAATTTGATATAGAAACTCAAAAAGAATTTATTGGAACTCTTAACACTGAAATTATTAGATTAAATAGCATGGTAAATGATATTTTAGATTTTTCAAGATTGGATTCTAATGCAAAAATTGAAAAATCTGAAAATGACTTATGCGCACTTGTTGATTCTTGTGTTTCTCAAGTTGAAGTTTTATTGAAGGACAATAACCTTAATATAGAAGTTAAAAAAGATTTGGATGTTCCGTTGTTAATGTTTAATTACGATGCTATAGCTCGTGCGCTGACAAATTACTTATCTAATGCAATTAAATATGCACCAAAAGATTCGACAATTTGTGTTAATTTATCGAAAGATGTAGAGAATAATCAAATTATAGTAACCGTTAAAGATGCGGGTTGTGGTATAGCTCCTGAGCATCAGAAAAAAGTTTTTGAAAGATTTTATAGAGTAGAAAATAAAACTCATAGCGTAAAAGGTACAGGTTTAGGTTTGCATCTTGTTAAAACAACTATAGAAAAACATCACTATGGGAAAGTTTTTGTGAAATCTCAAGTTGATAAGGGTTCAACTTTTGGATTTTCTTTGCCAATTGATTTATCAAAACTTGATTGCGTTGAAGACGATTTAGTTTAAAAAGCTTTAAAAAAGACCTTACATAAAGTAAGGCCTTTTAAAATATTTATGATTAATCAAATAATGCGTTTATTTTATCTGTAATATCCTGAGGATCGATTTCGTTTGTGATTTTGTTTACGTCTTGAGCTATTTGATATAATTTTGCAGCTTCAATCTTTTCTCCTGTAATTGCAATTGAGCGTGCTAAATTAAAATGAGCTAATGCGTAATTTGGATTACATTCAACTGATTTTTTGAACATTTCAATTGCTTTTTGTACTCGACCCAAATCATCAAGATAGATTACACCTAAATTGTTATATGCAATATCATAATTTTTATCAAATTGAATAGCTAATTCATATTCTCTAATAGCTTCTTCTGTATCACCTTTACCCCAATATAAAAATCCTAAATTGCAATGAATTTTAGCATTTTGTGGGCTTAATTCAAGTGCATTTCTATATATAGCTAAAGCATTTTCATAATCCTCTTTATCATAAAATGCACTGCCTAAATTGATATATATATCAATATCTTCGGGTGTTAAAAGGTAAGCACTTTGATATGATGTAATTGCTGCATCAATATCTTGTTTCGCTTCTTGGAATACAAAACCTAAAGTTTGATTAATTACACTAGTCCATTCTTTACTAGGATTTAGAGTTACGGCAGTTTGGAAGTGTGATACCGCACCTTCTATATCCCCTTTTACGTATAATATGTTTGCTAAATTTGAATGGAAATCAGGCATATTAGGCATAATTTGAATAAGTTTTTTGTATGTTTCTGCTGCATTATCATAATCGCCTAAGTCTTCATAAGCTTTACATAAATGTCTGTATGCAGGGATGTTTAAATTATCCAACCAGATTGCCATTTTGTATTCTGTAATAGCATTTTCAAATTGTCCAAGTGATGAGTAAATATCACCTAATAAGCAATACAATGGAACAAACCCCGGAGCTTTTTCTATTGCATCAATATATATATCTAAAGCTTCGTCCAATCCTTTTGACTGTACTTGTAAGTACCCTTTTAATAAAATTGGTACAAATTTTATATATGTTAAAGTTTCTTGTACTTTTTTTATAGCATCTTTATCAAATGGCAAAGTTAATGCTGCTAAAGTATATTGATAAGCTGCTTTAGCTTTGTTTTTTAAAATTTTAAATGATGAAATTTTATATAAATTATGTAATAAGTAATGAGAGCAAGAACTGCTAAATGGTGCATACTGAATAGCTTTTTTAGCATTCATTTCAGCATCAATAAATCTTGCTTTTTTTACATACGTTTCTGCTAGCATATGATATGCTTTTGCAAATTTTTCATCTTTTTTTATTGCGTGATCAAAATAGTTTATAGCTTTATCCAAATCACCTTTGTGATATTGTGCCATACCTATTTTGAAATATATTTCAGCAGAATCCATATATGTTTCTAGTGCAATCTGGTATTCGGTAATTGCTTCATCAATATATTGACAAGAAGAATAAATATCTAAATGCCAAGCTAAATACAAATCACCTAATCTTAAATGTAAATCCGCATTTGTTGGGTCTTTTTGCAAACCAATCTGACATAACTCGATTGCAGATTTTACATTACCTGTTTTTACTTCTTTTTTTATTTTTTTATCTAAAATTTTTGTATCGTTTTTCATATCTATCTCAAACTCTCTAATACCAATTCTAATTAATATTATCTAAAAATGCAAGTAGGGTAATATATTTTTATGATATAATCTCTTGTAAAGAGGTAATTATAAATGACAGATAACAGAATTTATTTTGTAGATGTAACAAATAGAGATGGAGTTCAAACATCTCGATTAGGATTAGCAAAATTACAAAAAACAATAATTAATTTAATGCTAAATGATATGGGTATAACTCAATCAGAATTTGGGTTCCCAACAACAAAACACGAATTAAATTATTTAAATGCAAATTTAGAGCTTGTTAAGCGTGGAGTAATTTCTACAACAAAATTATCAGGTTGGATGAGAGGAATTGCGTCTGATGTTGAACAGTCGTTTAGGGATGTTCCGGATTTACAGTATGTAAACTTATCACAGTCTACATCTGAGCAAATGATAAATGGTAAATATCAAGGCAAAAAGACTCCTGATGATATAATTAAAATGACAAAAGAAGCTGTTGAATGCGCTATAGATAAAGGTGCAAAAATTGTTGGTGTAAATGCAGAGGATGCCTCACGCAGTGATTTAGATTATTTAATAAAATATGCTTCTGAAGCTAAAAAATCAGGTGCATACAGATTCAGATATTGTGATACATTAGGTTTTGAAGACCCTCAAACTACTTACGATAGAATTTATAAAATTGCAAAAGCAACTGAAATGCCGATAGAAATGCACTTCCACAACGATTTAGGGATGGCAACAGCTTGTTCTGTGATGGGTGCTAGAGCAGCTATTGATGCAGGTGTAGACGCATACATAAATACTGCAGTTAATGGTATGGGTGAGCGTGCTGGTAATGCTGATTTGGTATCTTGTTTGTTGGCTTGTTTAAAATCAGCTGGATTTAAAGGTAAATATAAAATCGATGAAAATATTAGACTTGATAGAGCTTGGAAACTAGCTAAATATACAGCATATGCATTTGGCGTAGATATTCCAATAAATCAACCAGCAGTAGGTGATAACGCTTTCGCTCACGAATCTGGTATTCACGCTGATGGTGCCTTGAAAGATAGAAGAAATTATGAATTGTATGATTTTGAAGAATTAGGACGTGGTGAACCTGAAATTATTGAAACTGGTCGTATGATTACAACTGGTGAATATGGTGGTATTAAAGGTTTTAGAAACGTATACAACAATCTTGAATTAGAATTTCATGATGAAGATGAAGCTCGTAACATTCTAGAACTTGCTCGTTATGCAAACGTACATACTCAAAAGCCATTAACAACAAGTGAATTAAAATTTCTGTATTACTTCCCAGATGTGGCTGCAAAAGTTATGACAGTTTCTCCTTACTATGAACCAACTGGAGCATTAAAAGAAAGGGTTGAATCAAATATCATAACAACAGCAAATGTTATATAAAATAAAAAACCGAACAATATGTTCGGTTTTTTAGTGAATACATCTGCCACCACCAATTAAATGGCCATCGTTAATGTCATAAATAACTCCGGCTTGTCCTGCTGTAATAGAATTAACAGGCTCATAAAAAGTTATTTCTGCAATATCATCAAAAATTTCAACTTTTGCTTTTTTTGCTTGCATATTGTATCTAATTTTTACCATGGCATCAAATTCTTTTTCTTTAATTGGATATGAAAAATTTAAATTATCAATGGCTAATTTAGTGCGTAAATCATCTTCTTTTTTCCCAAGATATACTATATTTTTCTCAGCATCAATATCTATTACATAGAGTGGATAAGGTGCTGCAATTCCAATACCTTTTCTTTGACCTATAGTGTATTGGTAGTGACCAGTGTGGGTACCTAGTTTTTTACCGGTTGGGATTTCGATAAAGTCACCTTTCATTTCTCCAAACTTTTCAGTTAGATATTTTTTTGTTGTATATGGCTTTTGAATAAAACAAATATCTTGACTTTCTTTTGACGATTTTGGAGGTAAATCATAATCATATGCTAATTGTTTTACCTGTTCTTTGTCATATTCAAAAAGTGGGAATACTGTTTTTGACAAATGCTTCTGAGTAAGCCTATATAAAAAATATAATTGATCTTTATGCTCATCTTTTGCTGGATACAATTTGTATACGCCATCTACCAATTTAATGTCTGCATAATGTCCTGTTGCAAAAACATCTGACTTTAAAACATCAATTGCATAATCAAAAATTTTACCCCATTTAATAAATTGGTTACACATTATGCAAGGATTAGGCGTTTGACCATTTCTGTAAGAATCCTCAAAATACTTAATAATTTCTCGCTGGAAATCATCTGTCGCATCTAAAATGTAATGTTCAATCCCGAGTTTATCCGCAACGGTTTTAGCATTTTTACATATAGCTTCAGCCTCTGGAGTGTTAATCATCTTCCCTGTTATACCAATAACTTTATATCCTTTTTGCTGTAATAATAAAGCTGTTACGGCACTATCAACTCCACCTGATAAAGCTACAGTTGCAATTTTTTTGTTTGAATTTTCCATATGATAATTATCGTACAAAAATAGTAAAAAGTTCAAGAGTTAGAATTAGGTTTATGAATGTGCTTTATTTACCCCTTCGTGTTATAATAGGAATATGAACAAGTTTTTATTATCGATATTATTATGTGTGTGTATTGGTATGTTGCTTCCTGTAGCTTCAAGCGAAATAGAAGAAGATTATCTTGACATAGCAGCAAATTATTGTGTTGTCGGAGATTATGAATCTGCTATGGAATATTTAGACAAGATTCTTACAATTAATCCAGATAATACAAAAGTTGTTGATTTAAAAAAAGGATTAATGCATGTTATTGCACAAGATAAAAAGAGTTTTGTAACCGGTGTAAACCACTATATCAAACAGGCGCACGAATACAAGCGTATTGGTGATAATAAAAAAGAAGTTACATCTTTAATGGATGGAACTAGAGAGAAAAATGCATATTTAGCGTACTATTATCTTGGAAATTATTATAGAGATAATGATAATTACTTAAAAGCTTTAGATTCTTATAATGCAGCGCTTTCAGCTAAGCCAGATTTTGCACAAGCTTATTTAGCTTCAGCTTTGACTTTATTTGATGTTGGGCGTTATGAAGCTGTTATAAATCCTGTTGATAAATATTTAACTTTTAATCCTAATGATGATTTGGCTTATGCGGTGAAATCTCGTGCTCAATTTGAATTAGGAATGCTCGATGAAGCCCGCCAAAATAATGATAAAGCAATTGAATTGAATAATTGCCCAGAATATCAGTTTGATAGAGCAAAAATTTTGTATAAATCTGAAAATTATCAAGAAGCAAAGGAAATATTTTCAGAATTATTGCCTGATATTCAAACTTCTAAAACATATGAATATATGGGATTGTGCGACATTGCCCTAGAAGATTATGTCAGTGCATTGATGAATATTGATAAAGCTCTCATCCTCTCTGATGATGACGTTTATTTATACAATAAGTATAATGAAATAAAAGAGATACTGGAAAGTAAAGACGATGAGCAGACGTAGAAACTCAAAGTGTATAACTAAAGAGAAAAAAGAAACTTTTTTTACAAAAGTGATGAACACTTTTATTACACTATGCTTAACTGTTGGTATGCTGTGGGGGTTACAGGCATGCTCTAGAGTTAATGATTCTACGTTGAAGTTTGCTCAGCTTAGCGATATTCATTTTATGCAAAATTCTTCTAATACAACTTTTAAAATGATAGGAGAATCGCCAAAGCTTTTAGATGATGCAGTTGCGCAAATTAATGAACAAAATAATATCGATTTTGTTATGTTTACAGGTGATCAAATTGATAAATCTTTTGATAAGGAATTAAGAGCTTTTCTATCTCATGTTCAAAACTTAAAAACCCCTTGGTATTTTGCTTTTGGTAACCATGACAGATGCATTGGGGGGTATTTAACTACTTCTGTTTATTTAAACAGAGTTCAAGAGGTTAATCCAAATTTTACTTTCAAAAAAGCTTATTATTCATTTCAACCTAAAAAAAATTACAAAGTAATAGTTTTGGATAATGTAATTCTTAATGAAATTACTTCAAATGGTTATATTGATGATGAACAATTAAAATGGTTAAAGAAAGAATTAGATGCCGCTAAAAATGAAACTGTATTAATTTTTACGCACATTCCAGTTATTGAACCATTTGCAAGTCCAAATCATAAAATGCGTAATGCTTATACATTAAAACAATTATTAGAAAGTTATAAAAATCCGATAGCTATTTTTCAAGGACATTACCATGCAGCAAGGATTGTTCAACATAATAATGTTTTATATGTAAGTTCTCCAGCGTTAGTTTCGTATCCAAATGCATTCAGAATAGTTAATGTGGTTAATCATAAGGATAAAGTCGTTTTTGATTTTGAATGGAAAGAAACGAGAGAAAAGACCATCCAAAAAATGGCAAAATTATTGGTATTTTCAGGTGCTATATATTCTGGTGAAGATACTGATAGAACTGGAATTTATGAAATAAAGAAGAAATAAAAAGGAAAAAATGATGAGCGAATTTAATGTAAAATTCAGAGGTGTTAGAGGAAGCTTTCCGGTTGCTGATAAAAACTTTTTAAAGTTTGGAGGCAATACATCTTGTGTTGAAGTTAATGTTGGTGGATGTTTAATTATTCTTGATGCTGGAACCGGAATCATAGGCGTAGGTGATGAATTAATGCAAAATTATATTGCTTCTGCTCCTCATCCAAAGGATAGAGAGGAAATTCGTGCAACAATATTAATTTCTCATATTCACCAAGATCATTTGTTAGGTTTAACTTTTTTTAAACCTATTCATATAAAAAATACTAAGTTATTAGTTTATGGTGACGGAAGTTCCAGTTCTCCGTTAAAGAAAAACTTATCGGAAATGGTATTTGGTAAAACATTTCCACTAGATTTAGGTGATATTGCGTGCTCATTAGAAATAAATGATATCTGTGGGGAACAAGCTATTTTAATAAAAAAAGCTCAAAAACCACAATTGGTTAATTTATCAGATGTAAAACAAGAGGAAGATGATATTCTTATAACTTTTTATAAATCATACGTGCACCCACAAGATGGTGTTATGATTTATAAAATTTCTTACAAAGACAAATCTTTAGTCTATGCTACAGATAAAGAATGTTATTTAGGTGGAGATAGTAAATTTGTTAAATTTTCAAAAAATTGTGACTTATTAATTCATGATTCTCAGTACACAACTGAAGATTATTTAAGTCCTAATTCTCCGAAACAAGGATACGGTCACTCTACTTTTGATATGGCTGTTGATATTATGAAACAAACTAAAGCAAAAAATTTAGCATTTTTCCATTATGATCCATCATATGATGATACTAAGTTGGAAAGAATTAAAGAACATTATATTTCAGAGTCTAAAAATATTTATATGTCATATGAAGGTCTTGAAATTAATTTGTTATAGAGTTTGAAAATCTTAGTAATTTAATTATATAGGTTATATATGAAAAAATTTTTACTAATTGCATTTATGATTTTAATGGGGTTACCTTCAATGTGTGCTCCAGGAACATCTGTAACATACGTTATTGATGCAGAGAAAAATGCTTATGAACATAATAATTTAGGTATCATGTATGTTGAAGAAAAAGATTATTATGCTGCGATTCAGGAATTTAAAATTGCAATAAGTTTAAATCCTAAAACTCAGGCTACTGCTATTTATTTTAATAATTTAGGTAAGGTTTATATTACTATAGGATATCCGGATTTAGCTTTGGATTGCTTTCAAAATGCGATTACACAGTATAACTTAAATTTTGAGTATTATAAAAATCTTGTTGAATGTTATCGCGCATTAAACCAGATTCAGACAAAATTAGATGAGTATAAACTAAAACAGAATACGCCATATGATAAGATTATGCTTGGATTGTTATATGAACAAGCTGGTGATATAAGAAAGGCAATTTTTGTGTTAGATGAATTTGTTTCAGCTGAACCTAATTTGCTTATTACCCCTGCTGTAAAAGGATATATACAAGATTTAGTTAATAAATTGTTAGTACTTGAATAAAAAGAGAGCTAACCCCGATATCGGGATTAGCTCTCTTTTAGTAGATGTAAATATATTTATTGTTGTTTGTATTTTGCTAATAAATTTGTTGAACCTGTATCAAATTGAGTTTGAGCTTGTGCAGGTTGCTCTGTTGTAGTTGGTGTATTCATTGCCCCTTGCATTGATGGATTAGATTTATCATCAGCTTTGGTTTCAGCTTGAATACCTTTTTTCTTAGCATGTCTTTCGTTCATTTTTTGTTCAACTTTACCTGCAAGTGGAGTTGCAATAAATGGAACTAACATACGTTTACCAACAATAGTTGCTGCGGCAAGTGATGTTAAGCCGCCAAACGCGTCTTTAACATTACCTCTGATTTTTTCAAATTCTTTTGCGAATTTAATACTTTCGATATCTGCGAATCCAGGTTGGTTTTTAACAAGTGAATGGTATGCTTTTTTGATTGGTCGGTCAAACATTTTACCGAATAGTTTATCAAACATTTTTGTTTGACATACTTTATGTGATACTGTAAAGAACATCAACAATTGCAATGCAATCATTAACACACCATTTGTTAAGTCTAATGATGCAACGAAACCGCGTTTATCATCAGGAATATCTTTGTTATTTAAACTTTGTGTTACATATAAATAGCAACCAAGACCGTCTTTTGCAATAATTGAAGATACACCTAAGCCATCAACATATGCTCTATTATTATTAAACACTTGATTTCCAGCATTTCTTGCAACTTTACTGTTTGAAAACCATTTAAGAGGTTTACCAATTACTGTTTCTAATATTGGGTTAATTCTGTAACTCATTATTTCACCTCCTGAGATTTATTGTGTTTATTCTTTTTAGCGGAGGCAGCTTTGTTTGATAACTCAGGGAATGCTAAATCCATAAACCAAGGATATATTTTGTTTAATAGCCAGCAAGTTACAGGAAGAATAGCAAGTGAAACACCTAAACCTGTCCATCGTTTCATACCGTCAACATTAGACTTAACGTGTTTTTTCTGTTGTTCAGCTATACATTTTGCTATAGATTTGGCTTTTTCAGAAAGTCTTGTTCCTACACTTTCAACCCAATCCGCAGCCTTTTTCATTTCGTCTTCGTTATTGTGACCAATTGTTTGGAATTTTGCTCTTACTGCTGAGTATGAACTTTCAATAGCTTCATCTATAATAGCTTGAGCTTCTTTTACTGTAATTCCTGAAGTTGCTAATTTGTTTTTAATTTTTGTTAATGTATCGATTGTACCATCGATTGCATCTGTTCTTCTGTATACAACCTCAGTGACATATTCAATAATCTCTTTTGTTGTTTTCTTAGAGCGCATAGTATCTACGCTGTGAATCATTTTTGAAATTTTTTCATCAAGAACTCTTAATGATGCAGAATCTGATCCTGTGTTTTTGCTTCTGACTTCTTTAATTATTTTTATTAAACCTTCATTTAAGTCTTTTTTGTGAGTATCTTTTTTTGCTTCGTTTTTCAGTTCTTTAATCAGTCGTTTACATTCTTGATCAAATAGTTTATTTGCATTTGTAATATCACTAGAACCAGAAGTTAAGTTAGTTTGGTTGTATAACTGATTTAATTTGCTTTGTAATTTTTGAAGTGTTGCAATTGATTCATCAGGATTATTATGGAAGAAAATTCCACGTTCAATTTTCTTAGGTAACTTTTGTTGTACAGCCTGTAGTTTCTCTTTGCCTTCAGCTTCTATAATGTCATCAAGAGTTTCTTCAAACAATTTTTTGAAGTCAGCTTTAGACATCTCTACTGTAGATGCTGTTTTACCGTCTGTTGTGTTAAATACTATTTTATCCTGTTCAATCATTTCAACGAAGCGTTTATCGTATTCTTTCTTACGAGCTTCGATTGCAGTTTTCATTTCGGCTTTTGTAAATTTCTTATCAGGATTTTCACTTTGAATTTGTTTTTTTAGAAAATCGTTAGAAGGGAATAATGTAGCGTTATATTGTTGTCCAAAATATCCAATATCAGAGAATCTTTTGATTACGCTATTAAATGGAACAACAATTGCAGCCTGAGTTCCAACTGCTAATACTGCAGATACCGGTTGGCGCCAAGCAGTATAAGTTCTTGTATCTTCATCTTTATCAGATAGAGGGTTATATTTGATAAACAAAGGCGCAACTAAACCAGTTCCGACTGCGTTTATCATTTGGTTTTGAACTTCTCCCATGCCTTCATGAATTTTAACCATTCTTTTGATTGTTTTAGGCATCAATTCTAATAAAAATTCATTAAGCGTCTTTGCTGTAGTAGCACTTGCGCCACTAAAACTTACGCTATCTTGCGGGATACCCATGTAGACCCTATTTTTATTCGGATTTACCCCGAGTAAATTTTGGCCGGAAAAAGTTTCCACGCTGTTTTTAATCTTTTCGATACTCATTTTACACCTACTATGACCTTCTATATATATAGAATTCAAAACATTAAAAAAATTGCTAGTTATCCCCTTGTATATGAAGAAATCTTAACATATTTCCCTAACTCTTTATCAATCATACAGCAATACAGATCTTGTTATTTTCTTACCCGCCCCATATTAAACTGCAGTGTTTCCATAAATACGGAAACACTGCAATTATACCTAACAAATATTCAAAATAAAACCCTATTATTAAGATTTATTAATTATTTTTTAGAATCAAGGATTTTTCTAATTCTGACATATCGATCAAGTTCTTTGCTTAAAGTATCTACGTTTCCTAATATTGCGTTAGAAAGTAGTACTTTGTTATCATATTTTGGGTCGATAATAAATACAGTAGGGAAACCTGTTATACCAATTTTCTTAACAAGTTTTTCATATTTTTTATCTTCTACGTTAACTTTTGAAAAATCTAAAGTATCTTTGTATTTTTCGGCTACAGCTTGATAAATAGGCATGAATCTAACACAATATCCGCACCAATCAGCATAGAATAGTACTAAAACCGGTTTTTTACTTTTCATAGCTTTATGATATTCTTCACCAACCTGATATTCTGAAGGTTTTTTAGGACCTTGTGATAAATCTGGCCCCATTTGCATCATTGCTTCTTCTATTGCAGCTTCTGCTTTTGCTTTCATTTGTTTGTAGTTATAGTATTCAAACCCAACTCCAGCAGCAATTGTTATAACAAGCAATATTGCAGTAACAATAATTACATTTTTTTTGTTAACATTTTGAAGTTTTTCTTTTAAATTAAATCCCATTTTATATCTCCTCTTATTTTTTACTATTATAATACGAAAACCTAATTATATCTTATCTTTAAAATAAATTAACACAGATTCTGCTTAATATTCCTTAACATGATGTAACACCTTTTATATATCTGGGTATATACAATGTATATATCTCGTGTTACCCCACTATCTGCACGTATTGTGCCGATAAATTTCTATTGCAAATAAGAAGGAGTTTAATTTATGCAAAAAGAATCACTAGTTGAAATGAAGATTGGACCACAAAATTCAAATCCAGCAAAAAATGAAGTGTTAGAAGCGTCAAATGATAATGCTTTGAGAGTGTATTTAAGAGAAATTGCAGATTATCCACAATTAACATTTGAACAAGAAAAAGTTTTAGCACAAAGAATTGAACAGGGTGATCCGGAAGCTAAAAAAGAACTTATCCAAGCAAATTTGAAATTAGTCGTAACAGTTGCAAGAAAAGCTATACATATGTCATCATTACCTATTATTGATTTGATTCAAGAAGGTAATCTTGGGTTAATGATTGCGGCAGAAAAATTTAACTATAGATTAGGTTATAGATTTTCTACATATGCAACTTGGTGGGTGAAACAATCAATGTTTAAAGCTATTTCTGAGCAATCTCATTGTATGAAAATTCCAGTATATATTCAGGAGACATTATCAAAATATTCCAAAGTAAAATCTCAAATGGAGCAAGAAGCAAATACTTCTGTTAAAACAGAAGATGTTGCAAAAAAAATGAAGATTTCGCCAGATAAGATTGAGATGTTTTTATCAGCTTATACAAAAACTATTTCAATAGAGAATGGTTTAGAACGTGCTGATGGTAAAGAACTAAATGTTGCTGATATTTTGGCAGATGAAACAACGTTGATTAGTGAAAATGTAGAGTATCAATCATTAAAAAACGATATTAATAATGTAATTTCAACATTAAAAGATAGAGAGCAAGAAGTTGTAAAAATGCGTTATGGGCTTGATGATACAGAGCGTTATACCTTAGAGGAAATAGGAAATCTTTATGGTGTTACAAAAGAATGTATTCGCCAAACTGAATTAAGAGCCTTGAAAAAAATGAAAGTTTCCGGTGCAACTTTATTATCTTGTTATATTGGTTAGATAAAAAATAGATTTATATTATTAGTAAAACTCAAGGTTGTCTATTAGCGTGAAAATTTATTCTAATAGAGCCCCCTTTTAAGGCTTTCTTAGTTTGTTAATATTCAATACCTTTGCGGGCTACAATTCCTGTATCCCAATAATGTTTTACTGGTTCTATTTTTGATACTAAATGTGCAATATCTATAATTTTTTGATGTGCATTTCTACCTGTTAATACAATTTCCATTTCGTCAGGTTTGTTTTGTAGTGTTTCTACGACCTCATCAACATCAATAATCCCCATATCAATTGCAATGTTTGCTTCGTCTAATATGATAAGTTGGTATTCGTGATTTTTTATTGCTTGTTTTGCTATTTCCCAACCTTTTTTGATTTCTTGTTCGTCTTGTTCATTTTGATTGCTTTTGTATATAACTCTATCAAGTCCTGCTTGAATTATTTTTAGGTTACTAGAGATTGTTGGCGAAAGTTCTGTAAATGAATTCAATTCGCCATAATCGTTTCCTCCTTTGGTGAACATAACAATGAGAACTTTCCAACATCTTCCCAATGCTCTCATTGCAAGTCCTAAAGATGCTGTGGTTTTTCCTTTGCCATCTCCGGTGTAAACTTGGATATAGCCATGTTGCGCCCAATTTGGGTTTATTAAATTGTTATTACATTCTTCTGTCATTTTTCCTTCCTTTATTATATATTAATTTTGAGGATATGAAAACCGAATTAAGGATTAAAGCAAAGAATATTCGTAAATCTTTAGAAATTAGTGAGATTTCTAAAACGCTTGTCGAGCTTATTCGTGTAAATCCTTTATACAATTGTGCAAATAAAGTTATGATTTTTTATCCTAAAAAGGATGAAATTGATTTAAAAGGTTTGTTAAATGACAATAAAGAGTTCTATTTGCCAAGAGTATGTGGGGATGTTTTAGAGGTTTGCCCTTATAAACTAGGTGATGAACTTGTAAAATCTAAGTTTGGAGTATTGGAACCTATAACAAGTGCTGTAAATCCAGATATATTAGATTTAATTTTTGTTCCTGCCCTAATGTTGGATAGAAAAGGTTTTCGGTTAGGTTATGGTGGAGGGTATTATGATAAATTACTTTCTAGTATCAGTAATAATATTAAGACCATATGCGCCTTGCCTGAATCGTTAATTGTAGATTCTTTACCTACAGAAAATTTTGATATAGCCGTTCAGGAAATTATTTCTATATAAAAGTAATAAGACTCATCTTCTGATGAGTCTTATTCGTTAGTTATTAAAAAGGGGGTGTATTATTGTTTATGCTGTGTATTTTGGAGCCATATCTTGAAGTCCTTTGTTTCTAGCTTCTTTAGCCTCTTTTAATTCTTGTTCAACTGCTTTAGCCAAAGTTTCAAGTTTTTCTTTTTCTTGTTTAAGTTTGTCTTCATCAACTTTTAAAAGTTTTGTTTCTACTTGTAAAGCGCGGTCTCTACCTTGATTATATAATTGTTGCATAATAAATACACTCATCATTTGTTGTTGTTGAGGATTTTGTTGAGCCCACATTTGTTGAACGTATGGTGCAGTTTGGTGCATATAAGCTGTTGCACTATTGTTAGCTGTTGTTAAATAATTCAAAGTTCTACCAAGCATTGAACCTGGAATAGCTGCCAATGTTTCTGGTCTTATTTCCCCATTAGCAATGAGCGATGAATACTGTTGTAAATCCATTAATTTTCTCGTGATTTTTTGAAGACGATACTGGATATTACTCTTTTGGTAAATCAGATCGTGTACGCGAGCGTTAAACATTAAAAAACACATAATACTAACCCTACCTTTTCAATTTTTAATAACTAACCTTTTTTTATAACCTACATCTATATAAAAACATGCAATATCAAGTAATTGCATGTTTTTGGTTGTTTATTAAGTTTTGTAAAGCTGTATTATTTTGAAGTTCTTTCTACAACTTTGTCAATCAATCCGTATTCCATAGCTTCGTGTGCAGATAGATAGTGATCACGTTCGCAATCTTCTTTAACTTTGTCAAAGGTTTGTCCAGAATTTTCTGCCATAATTCCGATTAACATATCTTTCATTCTACGGATTTCTTTTGCTTCAATTTCAATATCTGTTGCCTGACCTCTTGCGCCACCTAATGGTTGGTGAATCATAATTCTAGCACTTGGTAGAGCCATTCTTTTACCTTTTGTACCTGCTGATAGCAAAAATGCACCCATTGATGCAGCTTCACCAAGACATATTGTAGATACATCTGATTTAATTAGATTCATTGTGTCATAAATTGCCATACCTGCTGTGATTACCCCACCAGGGCTGTTAATGTATAACATAATATCTTTTTCAGAATTTTCACTATCAAGTAACAAAAGTTGTGCAACAACTGAGTTTGCTACTTCATCATCAATTTCAGTTCCTAAGAATATGATTCTTTCTCTTAATAATCTTGAGAAAATATCAAATGAGCGTTCTCCACGAGATGATGCTTCAATTACTGTAGGAACATAGCCCATTATTTTCATATAAGTTTCTTGATCCATTTTGGCTCTCCTTTTTTTCTTAATTTTATAATAAATATTAAATTTTATCAATTCGTGTAAATGTTGTATTCTAAACAGGACAAGTTATAGGTGATTTTATCTTATGGATTCGTTCTGTTTTATAATCTTGTATTTGTGGACATTTTGTTAAGTATTTATATAGTGCATCTTGTCTTGACGCATCAAAGAATTCAATATTAGAATCATTTTCAAGATCCTTTTTTAAATCCTTTAATCCTGCGACACCGGTTGCTAAAAATACATCATATACTACTGAAAATTCTTCACTATTATCACAGTTGTCTAAATTTATTTTTATTGATCCATCTGGGTTTAGTATATGTACGGATTCTACTGTTAAATCAGGTTTTACTGTATATTCAAGTCCAGCAACTTGCATTATCCCTGGAGAAACTTTTCCAAATGAAGTTGATTCTGCGCACCAATTAAGAGTATTTATGATTTGTTCTTTTGTCAATGTTGTTTTAATAAGTGTTGATGATGTAAATGGTAAAGCACTGTTTATATCTGCATTTGTAACATATGTATCATCAAAATTGTCACGAATTGTTCCTGGGTTTACGAATGCAAAATCTGCAGGTTCTTCACTTGTGTGTGTGTTAACATACCAAAGATTAGAATCCGCAATGAGATTTCCAATTTCACTATGTTCCAAAAGTGGGTTCGATTTAGCTAACGGTCTATCTAGAGTAAAAACTGTTTTCCCGTTTTGAGGAGTTCCGTTATTTGTTAGGTTTTGGAATTTATTTGTACATTTTTCTTTAATTAATACTCCATTTTTGTCAAATTCAAGACTTAGAATCCCAAAAACATCTAAATTTTCTCCAAAATGTTTTGTTGGAGTTTTTCCTGTTGCAACAATTTTTACAGGTTCTCCACGTTTTGAAACTTCCCATCGGTCTGTTTCGTTGTGGTCATGTCCACCAATAATAACATCTATTCCGCCAATTTTTGCCAATTCTTTATAATAATCTACATCCCCTGATTTGCTTTGGTTTCCAGTGTGAGCAAGTAAGAAAATTTTATTAATGCCCTTTTTTTCAAGTTTTTTAACTTCATTTTTTATAATAGAAATGGTTTCATCTAGTGGTTTTACTTTGATGAAATCAGTTTTATCATTCATAAATGTAATATGATTAAAATCAAATGGTGAAACTCCTATTACACCTATTTTTTCGCCTTTTTTTGTTATGATTTTACTACTTGCAAGCTCATTTAATTTTGTTGGTTTTGAAAATTCTAGGTTACAAGTTAGTAATTTGTTATTTAATTCATATTTATCAATAATTGTTGAAAGTTTTTCACCTTGCTCTAAATCATGATTCCCAACAACAAAGGTATCAGTGGTTGGGCCAAGTTTTTGAGCCACAATTTCATTATTTCTATTTTCGTCTAAAAAGATATCCCCGCCAGAAAGGGTTATGTTGATATCTTCAGAGTTTTCTTTATAGAATTTGTCTTGGTACTCATTAAATGTATCAAGGTATTTTATTGAACTATGTAAGTCATTATAGTACAGCGTATTTATTTTTGTTCCAGTGAAAGTCATGTTATAAAGTTTCATGTTTTTATTAACGTATGTGAATTTTTATTTTGCTATTAATTAAAATTTTTATTCTTTATAACCAATATATTTTAAATTTCTGAAATATCCGTCATAGTCTAA
>JAZLBN010000044.1:0-5994 GCA_045613725.1 Candidatus Gastranaerophilaceae bacterium | reverse complement strand
CCATACCTTATTTTGCATTAGATAATACGAACTCAATATTTTTATTAGTTTTATCATTTATTTTCTTAATGGTAGCAATATACAATATCGATTATTCAAAAACTTTTGAAGTATCCAATAAAAGATTAACTCATTATTCTTTTATGATTTTGATATTTGTTCTATCAATGACAGGAACATTATTGAGTACTGATCTCGGAATTTCTTGGATATTAATAGAAGGAACAACTCTTTCAAGCGCATATTTAATATATTTCAACAAAACCAAACACTCAATTGAAGCTGCTTGGAAATATGTATTCATATGTTCTATTGGTATTGCGCTAGCATTCGTTGGAATAATATTATTAAATATTTCATCAGGAACAATAAATTCAACAAACTTTGCTCAACTATATCAACATGCTTCAGAATTTGATACTATGTGGTTAAAATTAGCATTTGTATTTATGTTATTTGGATTTGGTGCAAAAATGGGATTAGCTCCAGGGCACTTCTGGTTACCTGATGCTCACTCAGAGGCACCTTCACCAATTTCGGCATTGTTATCTGCAACATTATTGAACTCAGCGTTTCTAGTAATTGTAAGAGTTTTCAAAATAATGGAATTAGCTAATTGTACAAGTTATGCCAAATTTATGTTGCTAATAATGGGATTTTTATCGCTATTTGTTACTGCAGTTTTTGTATATCATATAAAAAATTACAAAAGAATGTTAGCATACTCATCAATCGAAAACATGGGTATTCTTGCAATTGGTATGGCTTTAGGCGGAATAGCATATTACGCGGTTGTACTACATCTTATTGGACATTCATTAGCAAAAGCTTCTTTTTTCTTGACTTCAGGAAACGTATTAGAACTATATGAATCAAAAAGAATAAAATCTGTAAGTGGATTAATCTCTGCAGATAGCAAAACTGGATGGTTATGGGTACTGTCATTCTTAGCAATTTGTGCTTTCCCAACATCTGTATTATTTATTAGTGAATTTCTTATCATAAAATCAATGATTATTGAAAAGCACTATATTTTATGCGCTTTATTTGTAATTTTATTAACCATAATTTTATATGGAATATCAAAAGTTGCTGTTAAAATGACTTTTGGAGAATTGAGTGAAGATAAAGCAAAAATTGTCGAAAAAAATATAAATAAAATCACAAACTTAATGTATATTCCACAAATTATATTACTTATTTATGTATTTACTTTAGGTTTATATATCCCAAATTATTTAAATGAAATAATAAAATTAGCAGCTATATCGTTCTAAGATAGGAAAAAATATGACAAAATGGATTAAAACAAAAAACAACACAAAAATTGATTTAAATAAAATCCCAATATTAGAAATCGAAGAATTACGACAACAAGTAATAACTTTAAAACTTCGACCAATTGGATTTTTTGGTAAAGATTGGGGTTTTGGATGTATTAGACTATTTGTCATCTTAGCTGATGATAATAATGCAGAACTCCTTGTGTCTTCTTGCATATTTTCAAATGAAATAAAATCATACGAATCTTTTACACAAGATATTCCTGCTTTTCATATTTTTGAAAGAGAATTTTACGAACAATTTGGTATAAAACCTCTAAATCATCCTTGGCTAAAACCTGTTAGAATAAATCAAGATAAATATCCATTTTTCGAAATGGAAGGAGAAGAAGTTCACCAAGTTGCAGTAGGCCCTATTCATGCCGGAGTAATTGAACCTGGTCACTTTAGATTTATGTGTAATGGAGAGACAGTTTATCACCTTGAAATAATGCTAGGTTACCAACACCGCAGAGTTGAAGAAATGATGTTAAAAGCTCCATCTAATCAACTTGCAGAATCTATATGCGGCGATAGTGTAATTGCATACAACTTAGCATATTCACAAATTATGGAAGAATTAAAAGATATAAAAATATCTAAAAAAGCTCAAATTATAAGAAAAATTGCACTAGAAATGGAAAGAATTGGAGTACACATTGGGGACTTAGGCGCAATTTCTGGAGACATTGCATACCTAATGGGTGCATCCGTTTTTGGAGCTACAAGAACTCTTATAATAAACACAACCCTAGAAATGTGCGGAAGCCGTTTTGGTAGGGGCTTTATTAATGTCGGTGGAGTTAACTATGACATATCAAATGAAACTATTGAACAAGCTATTCAAACACTTAATAAAGTCGGAAAAGATGTTGATAGAATGGTTAAAACTATGCTAAAAAACTCCACAGTTATGTCTAGGTTGGAAAAAACAGGAACAGTAAGTTTAGAAAAAGCTAAAGATATAGGTCTTGTTGGTATGGCAGCAAGAGCTTGCGGACTAGACTTAGATTCTCGCTTTGATTTTCCGGATGATATTACAACTGAACTTGAATTTAACCGAAAAACATTAAAGTTAAACGGAGATGTTAACGCAAGATTTAAATTAAGATACAAAGAAATCAAAGAATCTATTTCGATGGTGAAAAAACTATTCGCAAAATTAAAAAATTACGAGATGGAAGAAATTACAACAAATAATAATCAAAATCTTGCAAAAGATTCTTTGGTTATTTCTATCGTAGAAGGTTGGCGAGGGGAAGTTGTCCATATCGCAATGACAGATATTTTTGGAAAATTATCTTTATACAAAATAAAAGATCCATCATTTAATAATTGGTACGGTCTTGGATTAGCTGTTAGAAATAATGGGATTTCAGATTTCCCATTATGTAATAAAAGTTTTAACTTATCGTATTGCGGAAATGATTTATAAAGGAAAAAATTATGTTTGATACATTAAAATCAAGAATTTATCAAGGTAGTCAATATATAAAAGATATTAAGAATGCTCAAATGAAGGACAGCTTTAGAGGTTTTCCAAGATTTAATGCTGGTGAAAATTGTACAGAATGCGAAAACATATGTCCTACAAAGGCTTTATCTTTAAAACCTTTATCAGTAGATATGGGAAAATGTACTTTTTGTGGAGCATGCACTAGAGCTTCCAAAGCTATTGAGTTTACAAATGGATATAAACTATCTTCATCAAATAGAGAAAAATTAATCATTACACCAGAAATGGAATACGAAACATATGTAACATCTGCAGTTGAAGCTCGAGAAGAAATCAAGAAAATATTTGGTCGCTCAATAAAATTTCGTCAAGTTTCTGCAGGAGGTTGCAACGGATGCGAAATGGAATTAAACGCTTGCTCAAACGTAAACTTTGATATGGGAAGATACGGAATAGAATTTGTAGCATCACCTAGACACGCAGATGGGATTGTAATCACAGGACCAATAACTGAAAATATGGCTTACGCACTTGAAGACTGCTATAAATCAGTTCCAAACCCAAAAGTTGTGATATTATGTGGAGCTTGTGCTATTTCAGGTGGTATATTCCAAGACAGTTCAGTAATCAACAGAGACTTTTTAGAAAAATATCCTATTGATTTATATATCCCAGGATGCCCAGTACATCCTCTAACTTTTATAAACGGTATTTTAAACTTCATTGGTAAATAATATATTCTACCCCCTTTAACTTTTTCAAAAAATACGTTAAAATATTAATAGTACGTATTAAAAAAGAGTTGGTAAAAAAATATGAAATCAGTTAAAGAGTTAGCAACAGAATCAAAAATTCAAGATAGATTAAAAAATCATCCTGAATGTTTAGAATTAGTAAAATATTTATTTGCAGATGAAGAATTACAAGAAATGCAAGAATATGCAAATAATGTTTCCATTAGACGTCTTGGATACAATGATCATGGTCCTGTACATATGCGCCAAGTCGTTGGTAACGCTATAAAAATGCTTAATATCTTACACGAATTTGAGATAAAAACATCTTTAGAACAAGAAGAAATTGGAACTTTTGAAGATAGTATGTGTGCAATCATTCTAGCAGGTATGATGCACGATTTAGGAATGTCAATAAGCCGTCAAGGACACGAAAAAATGTCTGCAATGTTAGCTCAACCAATTATTGAAAGAGCATTAATGCATTTATTTCCACACGATTTGCATCGTCGTGTAATAATCAGAGCAATAGCAACAGAAGCAATCATTGGTCACATGTCAACCAAGAAAATTCACTCTATCGAAGCTGGTATCCTCTTAATCGCAGATGGTTGTGATATGACAAAAGGTAGAGCTCGTATACCTATGCAATTAAACACAACACCACGAGTTGGAGATATCCACAAATATTCAGCTAACGCAATTAATAGAATTTCTATTCACAAAGGTGATAGAAAACCAATTAAGATAGATATTGAAATGTCAGGTGATGTAGGGTTTTTCCAAATTGAAGAAGTACTTCTATCAAAAATTGACGCAAGTCCAGCCAAAGAATTTGTTGAACTTTATGCAGGTGTAACCGGCGAAGAAAGAAAATGTTATTTATAAATATAAACAAACTATTTTGATACAGGAATTGGGTCTTCATCATCAGATGTAGGCTCAATTTTTTTAGGTTTAGAATTTAATTGAGATAAAACTACTGCAGTAATCATAAACAGACAACCCAAAACTTCTTTTAAACTCATCATTTCATGGAGAATCAAACATCCTCCAACAACTGCAAATACCGATTCTAAACTTAGAATTAAAGAAGCAACAGTAGGTGAAGATGTAAATTTTTGACCAAAAATTTGGATTGTATAAGCAACACCGCAAGTTAAAATACCCGCATACAAAATTGGAGTTTTACAAGCTATAAATCCTGCCATTGTTGGTTCTTCAAAAGAGAACATCAAAGGTATAGATAACAAACCAACAACAAAAAACTGTACACAAGAAATCTTTGTAGCATTTGCCTTCCTTGCAAAATGATTTACGACTATAATATGTAAACCATAGAAAAAGGCAGCAACAAGTAATAATAAATCCCAAAGACTAAAGCCACCCAAAGGATCTTTAAAACATAATAAATATAACCCTACAACAGCCAAACCCACACTAATCCAAACATTTTTTGTAACTTTTTTACCAAAAAACATTGCAATAAGAGGAACATATATTATATATAAAGCAGTGATAAACCCTGCTTTTCCTGCTGTAGCATGAAGCATGCAGTATTGCTGAATAGTCATCGCAATCCATAATACTAAACCACAAGCAATTCCACCTTGCGCAAGTCTTATATGCTGAACATCTTTTCGAATAGGTGTTCTTTTATCTTCTTGAGTTAATTTCAAAAGAGCAATTACAGGTAATAAGCTAAATCCGCCTAAAATACTTCTTGTAGCATTAAAACTAAAAGGACCGACATAATCCATTCCAGCTTTCTGAGCAACAAAAGAAAGTCCCCAAATTAAAGCTGTAAGAAATAGTGCAATATTTGATAAAATCTTTTTATCCATAAATCCTCTCTTTTACAAAATTATAACATGAACTTGTTTGTTATATAATAGTTTTATGACAACATATAAAGATTATTTAGACAAAGGAATAGAAGAACTAAGAACTGGCGACTTAGAGATTGCACTAGATAATATGAATAAATCAATTGAACTAAGAAACGATTGGGATATTTCATATTTTTATCGTGCAGTTGTAAACCAAGCATTGAAAAATTTTGATGATGCAATTTTAGATTACACAAAAGCATTACAAATTAATCCAAAAATGACTGATGCATATTACAATCGTGCAGAAATTCTTTTATCAAGAAAAGATATTGAAAACCCAGATATAGAAAGAGCTATTGCAGATTTAGAAAATGCAATTAAACTTGATGATAAGTTTGTAAGCGCATTATTTGCAATGGGTGCAGCTCAGAAAAAACTCGGCAATTATAATAAATCATTAGAATACTTAGATAGAGTTTTAGAAATAGAACCTGATGCAATCATGGCTAAAGCATTGAAAAAACTTATCTTACAGAAATACGTTTAAAACTATTTTTAACGGTTTATAACAATTATTAATATTTTTATAATGAAAAAGAAAGAATAGTAATCGAGAGTTATGGCGACTAATTTTGATTTTTTAAAAAGTA
>JAZLBN010000043.1:0-9619 GCA_045613725.1 Candidatus Gastranaerophilaceae bacterium | reverse complement strand
TACAGCTTTAAGAGCAGCAGCAAACGAAATGGATGAAGCAGAAGTGCCTTATGAACAAAGATACTTATTTATCACTCCTACATTAAAAGGAATGATTGAAGATTTAGATACTACTAAATCAAGAGAAGTATTAGCAAGATTTGCACAAGTTATAGCAGTTCCACAAACTCGTTTCTATACTGCTATTGAATTAAAAGATGGTAAAACATCAGGAGAAACAGCAGGTGGTTATACTAAAGCAGCAGAAGGTAAAAATATTAACTTCCTAGTTGTTCATAAACCAGCAGTAATGCAATATAACAAACACGTTGCACCAAAAGTTATCACTCCTGAAGCTAACCAAGATGCAGACGGATGGAAGTTTGGTTATAGAAAATACGGTTTAGCTGATGTTTACGAAAACAAAGTAGCTGGTATTTATCTACATCATCAAGCATAATAGGAGGTTGTTATTATGGCTAGAACAGTAGGGCTAGTAATTAAGAAAACACCTAAAAAGGAAGAACCAAAAAAGGAAACTCCTAAAAAAGGTGATAAGTAATGGTTAAGTTCAAAAATAAGAAAACAGGCAAAATAATAGAAGAACATTTAATGTTTTATGTAAATAGGATGAGAAATAACCCTAGTTTTGCCGAAATTAAAGAGAAAGAGCCTAAAGAAGGTAAATCTACCCCTAAAGAAGAAAAGGCTCAAGAGGTGGCAAATAAGCCACAATAGGAGGTGGTTTTATGAGCCGATATGTTACAGAAGATTATTATTCAAATAAATTTGAAGGTACAACAATACCTGATAATGAAATTGAAAAATATTTGATGTTAGCACAAGAAAAAATTGATGAGGTTACATATAATAGAATTGTAAAAATAGGTTTTGATAATTTAACTGATTTTCAGAAGGAATGTGTGAGTAAAGCAATATGCTACCAAGCAGAGCATTATTTTGCGAATGGTACTAGTCCATTATCTAGTGTTTCAAGCTATAGTGTATTAGATATATCAGTTAATATAGATGATACACAAAAAACAGAAGCACAAAAGAAAAATATGGATGAATTTGCTTACATAAATATTAAAAAAACAGGGTTAGTAAGCGGGTTGTTATAATGGCTTTGAATATAAAGAAATTGCCTTTTCCTGATCAATTATTAGTTACTGGTTATTCTTTAACTCTTAATCAAGAAGGAATAAGTGAAGATGGCGAACCTATGAGTGCATTTACTGGTAACGGTAAATGTATTTTTAGTGAGAAAGCCAAAAGGATTATAGATAACGAAGGTAAACAAATAACTCTGTTAGGAAAAGTTATTGTCAAAGGAGATGTAGCACCTGATCTAAAAACAATTAGTGATGGTGCTATTGTTCTTAATGGAAATACTTATGAAATTCATGCAGGGTATAGGCCAAGAAATCCTGATGGTACTGTTCACCATACAATGTTTGAGGTGAAATAATGCAAGTCACAAGTAAAGTATATAAACCAGCCTTAAAAAAAATAGATAACGATGCTATTTTAAGTTTAATTAAAACAGCAGACGAATTAAAAACCGATTTGCAACAAAGCCAAACAATGCCTTTTGATACAGGAGCTACACAAAACAGAGATACTTTTGTAGATAGTAGCAACGCACAAAGAGGCCTTGTAAGAGTTGTAACTAGCAATCCTTATGCAAGAAGGTTGTATTATCATCCTGAATATAAATTTAAGAGAGATAAAAACCCTAATGCAGGTGGTATGTGGTTCGAACCTTATGTTAGTGGCAACAAAAAGAGCTTTGTTCCAACTAAGTTTGCTAAGCACATGAAAGGAAAACTATGACTTTAAAAGAGATAAAGGATTATTTCAAATCAACATTTGGATGGACGGATGGAATATCCACAGGAAAGATAGACAATAACCAAGAAAAAGCCATATGCTTTTATAATTCTAAAAGAGGTAATTATCAAGGAATAATAGGCGGAAAAACTAATAAATCAACTATTATAAAACCTGTAACAATTCTACTAAGGTATACCAAAAATCAAAACACAGCCGAAATAAAGGCACAAGAAATATTTGAGTTCTTTGAAGAAAGGACTTTTTTTATTGAGGACAAAAGAGTGTTCGTACAGATGGCTTGTTTAGAACCTATTAGCTTAGGAACTGACGAGGACAACATATACGAATATTCTATTGAAATAGATTTTTATAAAGAAAGAAGGTAAGAGATTATATGAATACAACAGTAACTGTAGGACAATATGCAGTTAGTCAATGCGTAGTTGGAGTTAAAATTTCTAGTGAAGCAAGCGATTTTACTTCTATAGCTGATTTAGAAGAATTTACTCTATCAATAGAAAACAATACCGAAACATGGTATTCAATTTCTGATGGTGGATGGCAAAATGCATTATTAACAGCTAAATCATTTAGTGGTTCATTTAGTGGTAAAAGATGCTTAGGTGACGCAGGAAATGACTATATTGACGGTCTAAGATATAACATAGGAAAAGATGCTGAAGCTGATTTCCAAATTAAGTTCCCTAATGGAGCAACTTTAGAATTTACAGCAGTTGTAGGTTTAACAGACCTAATGGGTGCTGCAACTGATGTAATGCCTTTATCTGGAGAATTAACAGGAAAGGGTAAACCAAAATATACAGCAGCATAAATATTAGGGCAAGGCTTTAAATTAGCTTTGCCTTTTTTTTATTATAAAAAATTGAAAGAGGAGATATTATGAGTAATATTATTGATACAAAAGGAAGAATTACATTTGGGGAAGAGTTTCCAAAGCTAGCTATTGGGGAAAAACTATATGAAGTAAACGACTTGAAAGAAACAGCAAATAAAATTGATGACATTTTAAAAGATGAGTCTATCGAAAACAAAGATAGAGCAATTTTAGTTGTAGCATTAGGGGAAAAAGCTGTTGAAGAATTAGAAGGACTAAAATTAAAAGCAGTTGGATTTGCTAATTTAGTTAAGTATGTTATGGCAACAATTCAAGGCGTAACATTTGAAGAATTTGAAAAGATGACAAACGAAAAAAACTAATTCAAGAGTCTTATTACGATGAAAAATTTGATTATGACCTAATTGTATCAAGTTTTGCTCAACAATATGGAATAAGACTCGAACAAGAAAAACACACGATAAAGTTCTCTGAATATAGAAGATTGTTAATAGGAATAAATGGTGATACACCACTAGGCCAAACAATCAATATAAGAGCAGAAAAAGACCCAAAAAAGATTAGAGAAATGACTGCTCACGAAAAAGAAATAAGACAGAAATGGATTAAATTCAAAGGAGAACAAAAGAAAAAAGTTGATGAACAACAAAGTTTAAAAGAAATAGATAAAATGCTAAACGCAATGTTTGGGAGGTGATAAACAATGTGGGGAGCAGTAGCTAAAGGAGTTGCAGGAGCAGTAGTTGGTGAAGTTGCAGTAAATCTTGCTTTAAATACTAAAGGTTTTAATAAAGATGTAAACAACACCATTAAAGGTACAGAGAAAACATTCGGTAATTCTTTTGGTAAAATCGCAAAAATGGCTGCCGCTGCTTTTTCTGCTAAAGTAGTATGGGATTTCGGAGTTGCTTCTGTTAAAGCAGCAAGCCAAGCCCAATCTGCATGGACTGGACTGTATTCAATAGTAGATGGTACAGGAAAATCATTTGCAGATGCTAAAGGCTTTATAGAGGAATATATAAGTGATGGTTTAGTCCCTTTATCAAACGCAACAACTGCTTATAAAAACCTAGCAGCTAGAGGTTATAGCACAGAACAAATTGAGGGAACATTAACAGCATTAAAAGATGCCGCTGCATTTGGTAGACAAGCCTCTTATAGCTTAGGAGATGCAATTACTAGTGCAACAGAAGGTTTAAAGAATGAAAACTCAATTCTTGTAGATAATGCGGGTGTTACAAAGAACGTAGCTAAAATGTGGGATGAATACGCTGCAAGTATAGGAACAACAGCAAACAATCTAACACAAGCTCAAAAGATACAAGCAGAGTACAACGGAATAATGCAAGAAACAAAGTTTCAAACAGGAGATGCGGCAACATATACTAATACATTTGCAGGTAGAACAGCACAATTAAGTACTGCTTTTTTAAACCTTAAAACAGCAGTAGGAAAAGTGGTTGCACCTATAGCAAGTACGTTTATTCCTATAATAGTAACAGCAATGAATGCAGTAACTAAATTCTTTAATAAAATACAACAACTTCTATCTGTATTTGGCTTTAAGTGGCAAGATGTAGTAACTAAAAATGTATCAGGAATGGGTGATGCAGCATCAAGTACAGCCGATAGTATAGGGAGCATAGGAGATAGTGCTAGTTCAACTGCTAAGAAGCTAAAAAGAGCATTAGGAGGAATGGATGAATTAAACATCCTAAGTTTTAACAAAGATAGTGCAAAAGGAAACGGAAGTTCTTCAGGATTAGGAGATGTAAGTTCTAGTCTAAACGGAATGTTTGATAACACAATTACAGAAGATCCGATAAGTCCACAAATAAAGAAAATTGCAGATAAGATTAAAACTTATTTAGAACCACTAAAAAAGATTAAATTTGATAACTTAGTAAAATCGTTTGATAAACTAAAAAAATCATTAAAACCTTTTAAAAAGAAGTTGTTTGAGGGGTTAGAATGGCTTTGGTTTGAAATATTAGTACCGATAGCTAAATGGACAATAGAAGATGCAGTTCCATCTTTCATAAATGCGATTGCAGGGGCATTAGACTTTTTAAATGGTGTAATAGATGTTGCAAAACCTTATTTACAATATTTGTGGGAAGAACTTTTGCAACCAATTGCCAAATGGACAGGCGGAGTTATAGTTGATGTTCTTGGCTGGGTTGGAAACAAACTATCTATAATTGGAGATTGGTTAAGCAAAAACGCACCAAAAATAGAAGATGTAAGAAAGCAATTAGAACCGTTTACTAGGGTGTTCGAACAAATCGGCAAGTTTTTAGACGGCATTTTAAACCTTGCTTGGAATAAGTTTGAATCAGTGGTATCAACGTTGTGGAATAAAGCTATAAAACCGATTTGGGATAACTTTTTATATCCTATTTTAACTAACTTGTGGTCAAAAATATGCAACCTTGCAAGAATTGTAGAAGGAATATTTGAAGCTTTTAATAAATTGCTGAAAGGTGATTGGAAAGGTGCTGGACAAAGCATAGTAGACGGACTAACAGAAGGTGTAGGAGAAATATGGAAAGGAAGTTGGGTTAAAAAGTATTTATATGATCCAATAGTAAATTGGTGGAAAGAAAAAAAACTTAAACTCGAAACCAAAGTAGCAAACATCACCACAAAAAAAGATGTAACTAGTTGGTGGAACAACGTTAAAACTTGGTGGGGTACTAAAACATTATCAATCAAAAACAAATTTGAAACAGCAAAATCAACCGTTTCAAATTGGTGGAGTAATGTTAAATCTTGGTGGGGCGAAAGAACACTAAGCATAAAAGCTAAGATTAGTGACGTAACATCTAGTTTAAAGAATTGGATTAATACGAATTTCATAGACAAAGTAAACGCAAAATTGCCAAGTTGGTTAGGCAAAATACCAAGACTTGCACAAGGTGGATGGGTTGCAGCAAACAATCCTCAATTGGCCTTAATCGGTGATAACAAACGTGAGGGCGAAATTGTAACACCTGAGTCTAAAATCTATGACCAAGCTTATAAAGCAGTTAAAGATGCTGGTGGAGCTGGTAAACAACAATTAGAAATAATAATTCATCACAAGTACGAAAATGGTCAAGAAGTTATTCAAAAGATCAATCAAGCACAAATTGATGCTGGAAAAATATTGTTATTAACTTAATGTTTAATTAACATACAAAATATGGTATAATTATACATAGAGGAAATGCCCAATTCATTTCCTCTAAACACTTAATTGGGAGGTGTTTATGAAAGAGATTTGGAAAGATATTCCTAATTACAAAGGTTTATATCAAGCTAGTAATTTAGGAAGAGTAAAAAACAAAAAAACAAACAAAATATTAAAAAGTTCTTTAAGTATGAAAAATGGGTATAATCAATTAGTGCTGTGCAAGAACGACGAACATAAAGTATTTAAAATTCACAGGCTGATTGCAAAAACATTTATACCTAACCCCGAAAACAAACCACAAGTAAATCATATAGATGGCAACAAACAAAACAATAACGTTGAAAATCTCGAATGGTGTACAATTAAAGAAAATTTAAATCATGCTATAAATAGTGGGTTGTTCACAAAAGAACGTTCTGCAAAGATAAGCAGGGCAAACAAAGGCAAAAACAATCCTAGAGCAAAGATATTGCTGCAATACGATTTAAATAATAATTTCATCAAAGAATGGAATTATGCAAAAGAGGCATCAAAAAAATTAAAAATCAATTATTGTTGTATAAAAGACTGCTGTAATAACAGACAAAAAACAGCAGGAGGCTACATCTGGAAATACAAAAACACTCAATAGGGTGTTTTTTTTATGGAGGTGATGAGATGAATAAATACGAAATACAAGTAGATGGAACTACTTATGTAATTGATGATATTTCCTATGAATACGCTCAATTAGACGGAGAAGCAGCAGGAAGAAGCGAAGATGGAACAATGTATCGTGATGTGATTGGATTAACAAATAAAGTTTCTTGTGACTTTAACGATAAAGACAAATGGAAGGGAGCAACTTTAGCTGGACTACTTAAATTAGTAGAAAAGACAAGTTGTTCCTTTAATTATTTCGATATTAAAGAGAACGCAAGGGTTACAAAAAGAATGTACGTTGTATCAGACTCAATTAAGATAAACCTAATAAATAATGAGATGGTAGCACAACCTTTTCAAATTAGGTTTATTCAAATGAATGTAGATTAGAGGTGTAAGAATGTATGCGATAAGTAATAAATATAAAAACTATTTAGAAACTAGCGATTCTATATCTCTAAGAAATAAGCTGGTAGTAGATGGTGTGGAATACTTAGGAGATGTAATAAAAACAAATCCTAAAATTTCACACCTTAATTCTTCTATATTAGGAGGTTTTCCAGCAAAAACGTTAAGTTTCGAAATATACAATTTTAACAATGATGTAGATTTTGAAAACAAAGAAATATATTGCTATAAAGGGATTGAAATTGATGGTGTAGTTGAATACGTACCACAAGGCATTTTTATTCCGAAGAGTACTGACATAACAACTAATTTAACAACAAGAAGTGTTACATTCGATAAAATTCAGGATAGAACACAATTGCTTGATGATGTATATGTATCTAATTTAGATTGGACTACTTCACATACAGGCTTAGAAATAGTGCAAGAAATATGCACAAAAAAAGGCATAACACTAGGAACGCCTAATTTTAATTTTGCTAGTTATGTGTTTGAAGCTCGACCTAACTTTAGTAGCACTATTACAAACAGAGAAGTTGTTTCACGAATAGCACAGATTGGTGGAGAAATAGCTTATTTTAATAATGTTGGGAATTTAGTTATTAAATCATCAACACCAACAGGACATACATTTGAGAGAAAAAGGTATGAAAAACTAAGCCATGAAAAACCCTTTGTAATTAATACTGTTGTATTAGGAAAAGAGGGCATAGATGATGCCATTGTTTACCCTGAAATTGTTACAGGTGAAAGAGTTGAATATAGAATTAATGACAATCCTTTTGTAGACCTTATCAGAGAGCAAATAATAGGCACTGTAGCGAGATTTGTTGTAGGGAAGTCAATTATACCTTTTAATGCTCAAAACGTTGTAGATGGCTATTATTTAGAGCTAAACGATAGCATTACAATTGTTGATAAAGATAACAATTCATTTGAAGCGACAATATTAAATTATGAAACTTCAAACAGAATTAAAACCAATCTTAAGGCAGAATTGCAAACATCAATTTCAAATTATAATTTGGCTGGTAGTAATAAACAAAGTCTTAATGCGGTCAAATTAGAAGTAGACCATAACTCTAACCTAATACGAGGCCTTGTTACCAAAACAGATGATTTAACAGCTAAAACAAGTGAAATTATACAAGATGCAGAGTCATATACAACAACTTTTTATGATGAAGTTATAAAAGAACAACTTGATGCATTAACAGGAGCAATAACACAAGAAGTAGAAACTAGATCAACAGGAATGCGTGTTGAAAAAGATGATGACGGAAATGTAAAAGTAGAATTAGGAAGTTCAACAAGTCCTTTTATATTAGAATTAAAACTTGACGGATTATATATATATCAAAACGGTGAACTGTTGCAGTATTTTGCTAACAGTTTTTCTAATGCTCCAAATATGAGAACAAACAACTTAGAAATGTCACCTTTTGCACTAAAAGTAAGAAGTAATGGGCATTTAAGCCTTGTAAAGGTAGGTGATGAATAATGTTAGGTGGTAACGAAAGTTATATTCATGGAATATCTAACTTTACAATCAATACAAGTCCAATAACTTTTAAAGTTAGCAAATATGTTGATTCTACCGATGATTTGCAAGTAAAAATAGGTTCAACTGTTGTAGCAACAAGAACGAATGTATCAGGTTCTAATTCAGGAGATACAACAGGTTCTATTACGTTCAGTTCCACAGAATTAAATAACATTTATAAAGCTATGCCAAAAGTAACAAAGGCAACATTTACATTTGCATTAACAACAAAAATAGGTGGAACAGTAATTGGCAGCCAATCGACAACTGCAATAGGTACTTTGCCTGACTCTATAAAACCAGCAATAACAAAAGTTAATCTAGTAGAAGCAGTAAGTGGCCTTGCAACTAAATTTGGCGGATTTGTAAAGAATAAAACACAGTTAAATTATTCCTATACAAAAACAATTCCAACTGGAGCAACGATAACATCTTATCAATTAACAATAGACGGTAGTAATTATACAGGCGAAAGCGGAACAACTGGCACAATAAAAACAAGCGGAACAGTACAATATAGTGCTTATTGTGTAGATAGCAGAGGAAGAAAGTCAAATGCTTTTTCAGGAAGTATAACTGTATTAGATTACTTTAATCCACAACTAACCACATTTAATGTAATAAGGTGTAATGCTCAAGGAATAGAAAGCAACGAGGGTGCTTATGCTAAATATACTATTGATGCTGTTATATCATCAGTAAACAACAAGAATGATAAATCAATTATTATTGACTATAAAAAGCAAAAAGATAGCACATGGACAATTTGGAAAACCTATACAAGCGGATATGCTTTAAATGAAACAAGTGCAGTTTTAGGAATAAGTACAGATGATGCATACCATTTTAGAGCAAGATTAACTGACTATTTCAACACAAACAACCCATCAAGCAAGGTAATATCGTTATCAAGTGCATTTACAATAATGGATTTGTTAGATGATGGAACAGGGATAGCATTCGGAAAAGTAGCGAGCGAAACCGATACATTTGATGTAGGTTTTAAAAAGACGTTTTTAAGTGATGATACATATTTAGGTGGACAAGATAATAACGATGCAGAGAAAAATCTATTCTTCACTAATACAGGAAATGGCTTAAATAAACACAATGTTAAATTGTATGGTGGTAATGGTAACAGTATCACATCAATTGGTATGTGGGATGTTATTAAAGATTT
>JAZLBN010000042.1:0-17733 GCA_045613725.1 Candidatus Gastranaerophilaceae bacterium | reverse complement strand
AAAATCAGGGCTCGTTAAATTGATAGCAAAATTTATCAAACCAATTACTAAAAAATTATTCGATGAAATTCCAGAAGATTCACCTGCAATAGGAGATATTGCGATGAATTTTACAGCTAATGCGTTTGGTCTTGCAAATGCCGCTACTCCATTTGGTATAAGAGCGATGGAAGCTTTACAAAAAGAAAATGAAAATAAATATACTGCAACTAATTCAATGTGTTTGTTTTTAGCAATGAATACTGCAGGGTTTCAATTGATTCCAGCTACTGTTATTGCGATTTTAGTCGGTATTGGTTATAAAAATCCTACAGAAATTATTGCTCCAACTCTTTTAGTTACGACAATTACGTTTGTATGCGCAATATTATTGGCGAAATTAGCTCAATATATTACAAAGAAAGTGGAGGTTAAAAATGACTAATATTCTTAACCTTATCTCTTTATGGGCTTTACCAGTAATAATTGTAGGTGTTTTGACCTTTGGTGTGTTAAAAAGAGTTCCTGTGTATGAAGTTTTTACTGATGGAGCAAAAGACGGATTTAGAGTTGCGATTAAAATTATTCCGTATTTGGTTGCAATAATTGTTGGAATTTCTATGTTGAGAGCTAGCGGAGCAATCGAAATGCTAGTTAATGTTATGAATCCAATATTAGTAAGTTTGAATGTTCCATCAGATACCATACCATTGATGTTTATTCGCTCATTGTCAGGTTCTGGGGCGTTAGGTGTTTTTTCTGATATAGCAAATAATTTGGGTCCAGATTCTTATGCAACAAAACTTGCTGCCGTTATGCTTGGCAGCAGTGAAACTACCTTCTACGTTCTTGCCGTATATTTCGGCTCTGTAGGAATTGTAAAAATCAGATATGCCCTTATTATTGGTTTGTTAGCTGATTTAGTCGGGATTATTTCAGCAATTTTGGTGTGTAATTTGATGTTTGCATAGCATCTAACCAACTTTGGGTATATTCTGTTATTTCATTTTGTATTATTTCACGTTTGACGATGGCGTAATTTATATTTATACAGTCAATTTTTTCGATTCTTTCTACTGTGTAAGCTTTACCGCCGCAATTATGACAAAATTCACTTTCTGGAACAATTTCATCATGTCTGATTGTTGCTCTTTCTTTAACGCCACAACAAGCGCATCGTGTAATATACCAATGATTTTCTACTAGCTCACCGCAATCAGGGCAATAGCCAATATCTGTATCTATAGGGACCTTGGTATGCTCACATTTCTTATTTAAACCGAATAAATTACTCCATTGCATATATTGTGTTTAATGTTAAATTTCGAAAAGTCAAAAATTTTTAAGAAATATTGCTTCATATAGTTGAAGCCTATTGCAAATAAAAGTTTTTCATAATATTATGGATACAAGCCGAAAGTTATGGGCTTTGGTATGCCTATAATTTTTTAGTTATTACTTAACCATAAAGGAGAAGAAAATGCCAAAATTAAAAACTCACAAATCAGCTGCAAAACGTTACAAAGTAACAGCAACTGGTAAAATTATGAAAAGACAAGCAGGTATAGGCCACTTGCTCCAACACAAGTCAGGATCTAGAAAACGTAGAATTTTCAAGATGGTTGGCGTTTCTGAGTCACATGTAGCATTGGTATCTAAAGAGTTACCATACAAGAAGTATTCAAGATAGGAGCATAAAAAATGAGAATTAAACGTGGTAATGCAGGTGTTAAAAGACACAAGAAAATATTAAAACTTGCTAAAGGCTTTATTGGCGCTAGAAGCAGAATCTTCAAAGTTGCTAATATTGCTGTTATGAAAGCTTTAAAATACGCTTACAGAGACAGGCGTACTACAAAACGTAATATGAGAAGATTATGGATTGTAAGAATTAACGCAGCTGTTAGACAACGTGGCATGAGCTATTCAAGATTTGTAAATGCTTGTAAAAAAGCAAATGTGATCGTTAATAGAAAAATGTTAGCTGATTTAGCAGTTAGAGATCCAGAAGCGTTTGATGTAATTTTCGAAACTATTTCAAAATAGTCGACTAATTACAAAAAAGCAATTAAAGCGAGCGATTTGAATATCAAATCGCTCGCTTTTTATTTCATTTTATATGAAAATCAAATATTTTGATATTGAGAGATTTGAATAAATATGTTATAATTAATTAAAAATATGAGGATTTTAAATATGAAAAAAAGTTTAGCGTTTACATTGGGAGAAGTTCTTATAGCTTTAGCTGTAATAGGTGTTGTGGCAGCTTTAATTATTCCAATGCTTATCAATGGTCATAAAGCAGGTGTTGCAAGGGCTCAATTTGATACTGCGTATTCGATGGTATCAAAAACTATAGCTGAGATGGATGCAGATAATGTTTCTGTAGAGCCTGCAAAATATATGGCATCAAGAACTTTTTATTCTCAATATAAAAAATATAATAGGATTGCTTTTGATTGTAGCGATGGTGGTGTAAATGCAAATGACTCTATTTGTGCAAAAAGTAATGATGAAAATTCTGGATATCAAGCATTTAATGGTAGGAATATAAATGCTTCTGAAAATCAGCTTTTTGATGATGGTTGTTTGGTAGCAACCAACGGTATGATGTTTTGTGTAGAAAATCCTAAAGATAATTTTTATGGGCTTTTAGTAACTGTTGATATAAATGGTAAAAATAAAAAACCAAATAGATTGGGTTATGACGTATTTTCTTTTGAAATTGTAAAAGGCGGATATGTTTTACCTGTAGGAGCTCCTGATACAGGAATTTTAGGTACTGAGTCTCGTCAATTATGGGGTTATTCATCAAAAGTACCTGCAGAAGGGGAGGCCCCAGAAGGAGAAGATGTTACTGCGACTGAGGAAGCAGCTAAAACATATTGTGATAAAACTCAGGGAAAAGCTTTTAGTGGTATAACTTGCGCTTACGATGCCGCAATGGATAAAGAATACTTTAAAAAACTTTATCAAGGTCACTAATTCTATTTAATAAGTTATAAAATTTTTTAATAAAACCGCTTTCACTAAAATGGGAGTGGTTTTATTTGTTTTGTGTTATTATGGTGTTATGTGTAATCGTGGTTTAAAATATTACATAAAAGAACTATTAACTATCTCAGCCCCAATAATTATGGGTAACTTAGGGTTTATTCTTATTGGAATTGGTGATGTTGTTGTAGCTGGAAGGCATTCTACTGATACTTTTGCTGCAATTAGTATTGCTAATGCAATTATGAATTGTTTGTTAACTTTTGGTATTGGTCTAATTGCTAGTATTTCTCCGTTGTTATCAAATTATCGTGGGGAAAATAAGGCAGTTAAAAAATATTTTTTCCCATCAATTAGATTTGCCATGGTTTTGGCTGTATTAACAACTTTATCAATAATAGGTTTTATTCCAATTATTCCTCATATAGGTTTTGAGGAAAAGTTAGTTCCAGATATACAAAATTATATGTGGGTTACTGCATTTTCAACTTTTGGGGCTTATTTACATGCTTGTTTAAAAGAGTTTTTACAATCGTTTGAAATTGTGGTGTTCCCCAATTTGGTAACTGTATTTTGTGTATTTTTAAATATTTTATTAAATGTTGTATTAGTTTTTGGTTGGGGGCCAATTCCATCCTTAGGTGTAATAGGCTTAGCGATTGCAAGTTTTGTTGTTCGTTATGTCATGGGGTTTATGCTGTTGATATATTGTTTTAAAAATATGCAATTGAGAAATTACCATGAAAAAGGTTATTACAAATCTTTGTTAAATATAGGTTTACCAATTTCTTTGGCTGTGTTGGTAGAATTTATTGCATTTAATAGTATTGCAATTTTTATGGGTAGAGTTTCGGGAGTGTATGCAGCGGCGCAGAATTTGGTATGCTCATTAACGACAATATCTTTTATGATTCCTTTTGCGATTTCAAATGCGATAGCTGTTAAAACTGGGTTTGCAAATGGGTCGTCTAATATTGTGGATTTGAAAAAATATTCATTAGTTGGGATATTGTTGTCTGTTGGATTTATGGCTTGTAGTGCTGTAGTATTTTGCTCTTTTTCAAAACCTATTGTAAGTTTATTTACATCAGATGTAGATTTAATAAAAATATCAGTTCCAATAATGTTTGTTTTAGCTATTTTTCAACTTTTCGATGGGTTACAAATTGCGCTTGCGGGGATTTGTAAGGGAGTAAAACAAACCGATATTGTTTTATTGGCAAATTTTGTAGCTTATTGGTGTGTATCAATTCCTTTAGGTTGGACATTAGCTTTTAAGTTTAATTATATGTTATCAGGATTCTGGGTTGGTTTGTGTGCAGCTGCTGTAATTCTTTGTATTATTATGATTGTTAAATTGCAGCGATTCTGGAATAGAACATACAAAAAACAAGAACCTCAAACGGGCTCTTGTTAATTATTGCGGGTAAGCCTTTGTATATTTATCAAGTCTAAATATAAATCTTATTAGAATAAGAAAAATAACAACGTAAACATGCAACCTAATGACGCAGCACTAAATAAAAACCAAGTATGCATAACAGGATGTTGGTATGACCAGATTTCTTTTATAGTGCTTCTTGCGTTGTTAATAGTTTGCATGAAATTTCTCCAATAAGCTCGTTTGTATATATTCTATTTTCCACATTTATTAAAAAACGACATCACCTGTTTGGTTGATTATTAATTCGGTTTAGAGTATGATTTACTTATGCGAAATGTTGAATTATTGATGCCTGCGGGCAATTTGGAAAAATTAAAATATGCAGTTAAATATGGTGCTGATGCAGTATATTTAGGTGTTGTAGATTTCAGTTTAAGGGCTATGAGAAAAGGTGAAATCATAACTCTTGAGAACTTAAAAAGTGCAATTGATTTAGCTCATAGTTTGGGGGCTAAAGCTTATTTAACTTTAAATATCTTTGCATTTAACTCAGATATTAAGCACTTAGAAGAATGCATGGAAATTTTAAAAGATGCAAACCCAGATGCAGTATTGGTTAGTGATTTTGGGGTTTTGCGTTTATTAAAAAAATATATGCCAGATACGGAGATTCATGTTAGTACTCAGACAAATATTTTAAATTATGAGTGTGTTAAGTTTTGGCAAGATATGGGAGCAACTCGTGTTGTGTTAGCTCGAGAGTTGTCCATTCCTGAGATTGCAGAGATAAAACGTCAAGTTCCAGATATGGAAATTGAATGTTTTGTGCATGGTTCTCAATGTGTATCATTCTCGGGTAGATGTTTATTGAGTGATTACTTTACAAATGGTGAAAGAATTGCTAATTCTGGGAATTGTTCTCAGCCTTGTAGATGGAGTTATAAACTTGTCGAAGAAACTCGTCCTGGACAATATTATGAAATTAATCAAGATAATCGTGGTTCGCATATATTGAGTCCAAAAGATTTATGTCTTGTTAAGCATTTAAAAGATATGATTGATGCAGGTGTAGATTCATTTAAAGTTGAAGGAAGAACAAAAAGTTTATATTATGTATCAGCTGTTGCGAAAGCTTATCGTGCAGCGATTGATGATATTATGAAAAACCCTCAAGCAGACATGGAAAAATATTTCCTTGAGCTTAAAAAAGTTGGAAATCGTGGATATACTACAGGTTTTGCTCTAGGAGAGAATAAGCCGGATAGTTATAGTTATGATATTTCAAAAGGTTTAGCTGGTGCAGATTTCTTGTTTGAGTTTCATAATAAGAAAAAATATTCTGAAGTTGTGTTCTCCTCAACCAGTGATGAAGATTTGTATTTTGTAAAAGTGAAAAATAAAGTTTTGTTAAACGATGAAGTTGAGATTATCACTCCGAATGAACAATTTGTTACAAAGATTGTTGAAATTATTGATGAAAAAGGTGAAGCTCAAGATTTGGCGAATACAAATGCAGATGTTTATTTGAAATTAGCTCAATCGCCAAAAGATTATGAAGTTGCGTTGGCAAGAACTATAGGAGTAAAAGAGCATGTTTCTTAAACCGGATGTTAATTTAAAATGCATTTATGATATAGATTTAGATGAACTTAAAAATCAAGGTGTAAAAGCCATGCTTTTTGATTTGGATAGTACTATTATGGCATCTAAGTCTGCTAAATATACTGATGAAATGTATCAATGGTTAAAAGTTGTTCAGGCAAATTTCTTCATGGCTGTTGTTTCAAATAATAATAACGCTGATTACATTGAAAAGGTTAAGAAAATTTCACATTTCCCATTGTTGTTTGGTGCGTGTAAACCAAAAACTGGACCAGTGCGTGAATTTTTGAAAAAGCATAATGTAGACGCGAAAGATTGTGTTATTGTTGGGGATAGACCATTAACAGATATTTTGTGCGGTAAAATTTTGGGATGCAAAACCATATTGGTAGATTCTATAACTGCTGATACTGAGCCTTTTATAGTGCGATTTGTACGCAGATTGGAAAGATTAAGTATAAGACATTAGTTGATTGCTCAATCAATGGATTGAAATTTTTACTCAATTTACGTGCTGTTACAAAATATTAACACTGTAAAAACGCCATATATCAATGATTTTGGGGGTGTTTTAAACAAAAAGTTGACTATATTAAGTTTTTTTGACTTAAATCAAATATTAATATACAATACAAGTGGTAATATGGTTATTTTGAATAAATACACTAAATAACTGATATACAAATTTAAAGGCTTTAATATAATGTAGTTAGTGATAACTATATAAGATGGGTGGAGAGAAAGTGAACATTAATTACTATAGGAATGAAAGTTGGGTAGATAATACGTTCAGCAAACGTGGAAAATGCGTGTTATCTTTGATTTTGGCAATTTTTTCTGTTGGTATTATTGCTGGTGGTTGTGGTGTTTTACAGAACCTTGGTGGTGGTGCTGGTAATGTAGCGTCTTCGGATGTTGTTCCGGGTGTGTCAGAGGTTGCCGTAGAACAAGCTGCTCCTGCAGCAAATGTTGCAAATGCAGGTGCAAATGAGGCAGAAAAATCTGAAGAAAATGTGGAAGTCGATGTTGATGCAGCTCAAGCAAGTAGCATGGTTTCATATGATGTGTCTTCTGTAGGTCGTTCAGATCCGTTCATGCCATCAGATGAAATAAGTGCATTTAATGAAGCTAGACGTTCTGCATATGCTGAGGCTGAGCTTCATAATTCTAGAATTGCAGAAATTGAAAAAATGAGAGACGTAGTTGTTCGTCAACCGGATGATGTTAGTCCATATAGTTTTAATTTACCGGTTCCTCCAACTGCATTGGCTTCAGCTGAAGATGCTGCGGCAAAAATTACAAGAACTAAAGTTGTTGGTATTATGTATAATAAAACAAGTCCAACTGCTATTATAAATATTGATGAAAAAGATTATCTTGTACGTCCAGGTGATCAAATTATTGGACAAGAATATAAAGTTATTCAAATTAATCCTTCTTGGATTACAGTTGGGTTAGGTGCGAATGTATATTCAGCAAGTATTGGTGAATTGTTCTCAAGAGATGAGTTAGATAGTGCTCAGAATGATGTATATAATTTGAGAAACAGATTTGGTGGTAGAAAAGGTTAATTAAAAAGAGAAATAAGCAGGAGCAATTATGAAAAATAAGATTAGAGAAAAAATTGTTGCAAGCGTTATGTTATCAGCTTTTGTGATAACAAGTTCAGTACCTGCATCATTTGCGATGTCTGAGTACTATGGTTACATCGATGGAAAACCAGCGATTAGAGCAGCGGCTGAAACTGCAGAGGTTAGTTTACGTGTTTCTGACTCTATCCCGAATGGTGATTCAGTTGTAAATTTAAGTTTGAGAGATGCGGATATTAAACAAGTTTTAAGAATGTTTGCAGACCAAGCTGGTATGAATATTATCTTCACACCAGAGGTTGAAGGTACTGTAACAATGGACTTGGTTGATATTCCATTGAAAGATGCTTTGAAGTTAGTTGTTAAAACTAATAAATTATTCTATGATATTCAAGCAAATACATTTGTTATATCAACAGCTGAAGCTTCTTTATCATTAACAGAGCGTAATAAAGGTATCACTATTGTACCTGTTAAATATGTTAACGCAGCAGCACTTGCACACTTTATGAATACTAGTATATTTACTAAAAAAGGTATGGGTGCAACTAATCCTGGAGTTTCTAATGGTTCTATTGTTGCTACAAACCCTGCAACAAATGAATTAATTGTTACTGGTAGCGAGTATGATTTGGAAATTGTTAAAAGAATCGTAGATCAGTTTGATGTGAAACCTACAATTACAACTTTCAAAGTAAATCATACAACTCCTGCAGAAATGGCAGCTTCATTATGTACTTCATTATTCCCATCAATGTCAGTTGCTGACGTTGGCGGCGAAGGCGGTGGAGAATCTGGTGGTGCAGCTGGTATTGTTACTGGTTTTGCATCTGATGAAGGTGGCGGAGATTCTTCTGGTGGCGGAGCTATCGCTGTAGGTGGCGGTAAAGTTGCTTGTGCTATGTCTATTCAAAATTCAGCAACTGAGTCAACTGATGGTGAAGAATCTTTCAAATTAGGTAGTTTACCTTTGTTGAATTTATCAGTTTCATATTTCCCAACTTTGGGTACAATTCAAGTTATTGGTGGTTCTGAAACTCAAGTAAACATGATAAGAGATTATATCGCAATGAATGATAAGAAAACTCCTCAAGCATACTTGGAAGTTCAAATTATTTCATTATCAGAATCAGGTAGTAAAACATTTGATAACACTTGGCAATATTTGAGCAAAAACTTCTCATTTAATGCTGGTGGTGGTAAAGGTTTTGCAACAAATCCAAATCACCCAGTATTTTTCTCTGGTAAAGGTTATGAATCATATGACTATGAGTCATATCAAGGACATGGAGAATGGGATGTAAAAAATGGTGTATATAGATGGAATCAATCTCAACACTTAGTTTATGCTATGAACTACTTAATTGAAAACCAAAAAGGTAGAGTATTGGCAAATCCAAGAATTCTTTTAACAAGTGGACAAACTTCTACAATCGACTTAACAGCTGACTACGTTGCTAAAGTAACATCTCAATACTTGGATTCAGCATCAGCATCTGGTTCAGCTCAGGTTCAAAAAGAATATGAAGTTAAAGATGACAATGGTATTAAAGTTACAATCACTCCATTTATCAGTCCAGATGGTTATGTAACTCTTGATATTAAACCTGAATATAAAACAATTGCATCTCAATTGTATACAGCAGGTGAAGCTGATGAACGTGAATTGGCTGTTACATTACTACAAAGAAGAGACCTTGACTTAAAAGGTGTACGTATTAAAGATGGTGAAACTCTTGTTATCGGTGGTATGATTCAAGAAATGGAAACAAAAACAGTTTCTAAAATCCCATTCTTAGGTGATCTTCCTGTAATCGGTATGTTCTTCAGATCTACTGGTACAAATAAAGAAAAATCTGAAATGGTTATTATGTTAACTCCTCAGATTGTACTTGATACAGAAGATGCCGTAGCTGATGATAACATGCTATAATAATTAAAATTAAATTGAAGAATAGTATATAGACAACGAAAAGAAAAGAACAAGTATAAATCGATATGAACGCACTAATTTTAAGGTTAAAAAACAGTATAGATCAAAATATATTAGAACGTACCGATAAAAACCAAATGGGTCAATACCACTTTGTACCTATTAGCGTTAAAGATAATTTTCTTTTCGTTGCTGTATCTAAAAATTCAAATAAAGATGAAATCAGCAACTTATTGAAAAAAGTATTTGATGAGTCTATAAAATTTATGTTGGTTGGTGATGACGATTTGAAAGAGTTGTTAACATCTATCATCCCAGCAAGTTCTATAGCCTCAACTCCAAAAGGTGGAACTGCTCCTGCAGCTTCATCTCCATCTGGAGCTCCAGCTTCAGGAGGTTCTTCAGGGCCTAAGCTTGGTGAAATGTTAATTAAACAAGGTTTGGTTTCAGAAGTTGACTTAATGAAAGCTTTGGCTTCTGCAAAACGAAAAGGTGTTCCTATTGGTTCAACTTTGTTCGAAATGGGTTTAATTACTCTTGATCAATTGAAATCAGTTCTTCATGATCAATCTGGTTATGATTTGGTTACATCTGATCAATTGGCTGGTCAAAGACAATTTGTAAATATATTACAAGAAGATTTCATTCGTGCTAACTCAGTTATTCCGATTTCTTCAGATGGTAAAACGCTTGTTTTAGGTGTTGTTAAACCAATGCCGATGAATGTAATGAAAGAAATCATTTATCTGACTGGTCAAAGCCCTAAACAATTGCTAATGACTCACTATGAGTTCCAGAATGCAATGAACACATTCTTCTCAGCTTCTAAAAAACAGACTGATGAGATTATTGAACAGATTGAATCTGAATCGTTAAATGAAGGTGAAGAAGCTTCTCTTTGGGAACAAGTTGATGCAGAATTGCAAGACTCAACTGGTTCTGTTGCTAAGTTTGTTAACCAAATTATTACAAATGGTATTGATAACAGAGTTTCCGATATTCATATTGAGCCTCGTTTGTCAGGTTATATTGTAAGATACAGAAAAGATGGTATGTTACAAAAAGTATTAGATGTTCCGGCAAAAGTAGAAACTCAAGTTATTGCTCGTTTTAAAGTTATGGCGAGGATGAATATTGCTGAAAATAGACGACCTCAGGATGGTACGTTCTCTATTTCGTACAGAGATTGTTCGTATGACTTCCGTATTAACACTCTTCCTGTATCTGGTAAAGAAAAGGTCTGTATTCGTATCTTAGCACCTGCTGTATCATTGGCTTCTAATGATAAAGATATTAAATTAGTAGGTGCTACAAGTGAAGATTTAGAAAAAGTTAAACAAATGGTATCTTGTCCAAACGGTATCATTTTGACGTCAGGTCCTACCGGTTCTGGTAAAACAACTACATTATACTCTGTATTAAAGAGTTTGAATGATGAAACAGTAAATATTACTACAATTGAGGACCCGATAGAAATTAAGTTAGAAGGTATTAACCAATCTCAAATTAACGCAAAAGCGGGTATTACATTTGCATCATGTATGCGTGCAATTCTTCGTCAAGACCCTGACATTATCTTGGTCGGTGAGATTCGTGACTACGAAACTTTAGAAATTGCGATTTCAGCAGCACTTACAGGTCACTTAGTATTGAGTACTGTCCACACTAACTCAGCTGCTGCAACTGTTACTCGTATGATTGAGATGGGTGCAAAAGACTATCTTGTTTCTTCTACGTTGTCTGGTGTAATTGCTCAACGTCTTGTAAGAAAACTTTGTGATGATTGTAAAGAGCAATACCAAATTACTGAAGAAGAAGCAAAAATGGTAACTAAAAATCCTCAAGAAATTCAGCATTTAATGAATTCAACTGTTTATAGAGCAAAAGGTTGTAACAAATGTGGATTCCAAGGATTTAAAGGGCGATTAGGTGTATATGAAATTATGTTAATTTCTAAAGAAATTAAGAAACTTATTGCTCAAGGTGCTCACGATTTGGAAATTGAAGAATGCGCTGTTAAAGATGGTATGAAAACATTGCATAAATGTTGTTATGGACATATTTTAAACGGTGAAACTACAGTTGATGAATTTGTCAGAGTATTGGGTATGGCAGGCGAATAGGTGAATCATGACAATTTATAATTATACGGCAATAAAAGATGGTACAAATGAAGTTGTAAAAGGTAAAGTTGATGCAGATGATCTGCGAGAAGCCCGTGCTGCGGTTCGTGCATTAGGGTTTACTCCGACTAATATCGTTGAAGAGCAAGCTGTTGCTACTAAAAAAGATGATAAAAAGAAGCCAGTTGGTAAAATGCCAACATTAGGTCTTGCTGAACAAATCGATTTTACGTCAACTTTGCAAATCTTGGCTGCAGCTGGTATTCCGATTATTGAATCTTTATTGTTCATTGAAAACGATGCTGCAAAATTGAAAATTAGACAATGTGCTTCTGAATTAAGACGCCAAATTATGAACGGTGGTACTTTTGCAGGTACAATTGCAAAATACCCTGAGCAATTTGGTCAAGTTTATATCGGTCTTGTTAGAGCCGGTGAAGATGCCGGTGAATTGGAAAAAACTCTTGACCGTTTATTAGAATTATTAAATAAACAAGCTGCAATTCGAGGCAAAGTTATTGGTACTTTGATGTATCCGGTATTCGTTGTAGTTTTGGCGGTATTTATTGTAATTGTCATGTTGGTATTTGTATTCCCTGTATTTAAAGAAATGTTTGATTCTATGGGTATGCAGTTGCCGATGATTACGAGAGTATTGATGAATATGGGCTTATGGATGAAAAAGAATTGGTATATTCTTCCAATTGGTTTTGCTGCTATTGGTGCATTTATTAAGTTCTTATTTACTTGGAAGCCTAGTAAATGGAAAATTGATGAAATCGTTTTAAAAATTCCAGTTTTATCCGATTTGATTCAATATTCAAACTTCGCGAACTTTATTGCGGTTATGCAAGTTGCTTATGATGCGGGTGTACCTATTTTGGAATGTTTATACTTATCAAATTTAACATTAACAAATCACACGTTAGAAACAAGGGTTGAAGATGCAACTGTTAGGGTTCAACAAGGTCAACATTTGTCTGCGGCACTTAGGGCAACAAGAACTATGCCTAAAATGATTTTGTTTATGATTGCAACAGGTGAGCAATCTGGTCGTTTGGGCGATATGTTAGGTCAAGCTACTAGTTATATCGATAAACAGTTAGATACAATTATTGATGTTATGACAAAAATGATTGAGCCGATAATGTTGATTGTAATTGGTTCTATCGTATTGATATTGGCAGCAGCTCTTTATTTACCATTGTTCGCATCATACATGGGTATGTAAAATTGATAAAGTAGATATTATGTAACTAAGGCAATAAGACATTAAACTTGTTGCCTTTAGTTTTGGAGAAATTCAGAATGAGTAAAACAATAGTTATAACAGGTGCTACCTCAGGAATTGGTAAAGAATTAGTTAAATTATTTTCTCAAGAAAATAAGGTATTTGCCTCTTACCGAAACGAACAATCAATAGAATTACTTGGAAATGTTGAGTATTTTTATATGGATATGGCTGATAGATATTCGATTATAGAGGCAGCTAAGTTTATTAAATCTCAAGTTGATAAAATTGATATTTTAATCAATGTTGCGGGATGTGTTGTTGCTGGTCCAATCGAACATATTCAACCTGAGGCTCTAAGGGAACAATTTGAGGTAAATACTTTTTCTCATTTGGAATTTAGTCAAAATCTTTTTGATTTATTAGAAGGTGGTAGGGTTATTAACATAAGTTCGATGTCTAGTTTTGGACACTTTCCTTTTGTATCACCTTATTGTGCTTCAAAAAGGGCACTAGATATATTATTTAATGCATTTGAGATTGAAAATCATAAGAATATCAAAGTTATATCTGTGAAGCCTGGTGTGATTGCTACTCCATTGTGGGAAAAATCTGTAACCAAGAACGAGGAAACTTTAACGAATTGTCAAGGTTATGAATTAGAGATGGAATTTATGAAAAATAATGCTGTTAAAAATTCTACAAGGGGCTTAAGTGTTGAAAAAGTAGCTCGAACTATATATAATATTGCACATAAGAATAATCCGAAAACAACTTATACGATTGGAAAAGATGCAAAGTTTGCAGAATTTTTATCAATATTTCCGCAAGATGTTATAAATTGCGTTGTAAAATTCGGATTAAATTTACGACTTAAAAAATAAAAATTAAAGGATAAGAGATGGAAAATAAAGATTTTGATAAAATATATGATCTAATTGATTTAGGGGATTATACTCAAGCTCGTGAGGCTATAGAAGCTGCGTTAAAAAATGATGAAAAAGACGTAGATGCTCACAAATTGATGGCGTTATGTGAAGTCAATTTAGAAAATTATGACAGTGCGAAATGTATTTTAGAAAATATTGTTAAATATAGTCCTGAAGATGCTTTGATTTGGTATTATTTAGGTTGTTGTTATGACAATTTAGGTGATTTAATTTCTGCAAAACATGCTTATTTACATGTTTTAGAATTGAGACCTGAATATATTGATGCATATAGAAGTTTATCGATTGTTTACATCAAAGCTGAGAAATTTGATGAAGCTATTGAAACTGCTAAAAAGGCAATAGAATTAACCGGAGATGATTATTCTTTGTATTACGTATTAGGAACTGCTTGTATGGCATCAAAAAAGTTTGAAGAAAGTGTTTTATATATAGAAAAAGCAATTGAACTTAATCCTGAAAATTTACAGTTATACAACAATTTAGGAACATCATATTTAACTATTGGGAATTTAGAAAAAGCGTTTGAAACATATCAAAATGCATTAAAAATCGATGATAAAGATTCTTTGACATATTTTAATATTGCATCTATTTTACAGATTCAGGATAAACACAAAGAGGCTTGTGAATATTTTGCCAAAGCTCATGAACTTGAACCAGAAGAAGACACATATATTATTGCAATGGCGACATCTGAGGTGAAGGCGGGACTATTTAAGGATGCGATTGAGCATTACAAATATTTAGCATCAACTTATCCTCAAAAGACGACCTATAAATATAATTTAGCTTGTTGTTACCAAGTTATTGGAGAATATGAAGTTGCGATTTCATTGTTGAAACAAATTATATTGTTAACTCCAAAGGCTGTGAATGTGTTGAAAAAACTTGCGAATATTTATATTGCTACAGGTCAAATATCTAATGCAAAAGAGATATATGAGCGAATAATAAAACAAGGCTCAGTTGCATATGAAACTTATTATGAACTTGCGATTCTATGCAACAAATCAGGAGATACCGATAGAGCGGAGCAAATTTTGAAAAAAGTTTGTGGATTAAATCCAGAGTTTGCTCAAGCGCATAAAGATTTGGGAGTTATATATTTAAATAAACGATTATTTGATTATGCGAAAGATGAGTTTGAAACTGCATACAAATTATCTCCAAAAGATTGTTCAATAATTGTAGAATATGCAAATTATCTACATTCGACATCAGATTTTATAAAAGCAGATGAATATTACGAAAAAGCTTTAGAAGTTTCTCCGACAAATATCAATGCATTAGCTTTTTCGGCATTAAATAAAACTCATTTAAAACAAATAGATGTTGCAAAAGAACGTATATCAAAAGTTCTTGAAAAATGTGAAACTTCTGCATTTTTATTATATGTTGCAGGTAGAATATATCACTTAGCAGGGGAATTTGAAACTGCAAAAATGTATCTGATCAAGGCTTACGAACTTGAAAAGATGCCAGATGTTCAGAATTTGTTGGGCATGTGTTACCTAGAACTTGGTAATTACGAGCAAGCAAAAACGATATTTGAGAATATGTACGAAAAATTACCATTAAACGTGAATGTATTATTGAGTCTTGCAAAATGTTGTGAAAAACTTGGCGAAAACGATAAGGCATTGGAGCACGCAGAAAAGGTTGTTGAGCACTTTGACGGTTGTGAGGAAGCTCATGAAATAATAAGACGCTTATCTTAATAAACTTAATAAAATAAATAAATGGTTAAAAAGCACTTGTAGAGACTTGTTTGGAGTTACGCAAGTGTTTTTTAATTATAATTAACAAAATTATTGTAAATTTTTAGAAAATTAAATTAATTGAGCAAACACATCAGGCATAATGCTTTTACAAAAACTTACAAAAAAAATGTAAAAACTTTGGCATGTTTTTGAAAAAAGATTAGTCAAATAATAAAGTTTAGTTTAATATAGAGAAAACAAATTGGGAATGAGATTTTTGGATAGTATTTCCCCTTGCTGAAATAATCAATCTTTTGAACGATTAAGAAGAGTTCAAAAATACGTTATTATTGTAGTAGGTGGTGGAATAAATGTTTTGGAGGTTAGTAAATTGTTAGATCATGGTTATATACAAATCTACACAGGAGATGGAAAAGGCAAAACCACAGCAGCCTTAGGTTTGGCTATGAGAGCTTTAGGTCATGATTGGAAGGTTTTGATTATACAATTTACGAAAGGTGATGGCGCGACAACTTATGGTGAAATCGCTTCTTCTTCAAAGTTTTCTGAAAATTTAGAAGTAGTACAATTTGGGATGGACAGAGTTTGTTATTCACACAATGTGTGCTTAGATGACTACAAGGAAGCTAAAAAGGGATGGGAATTTGCGAAAAATGCAATTAATTCCGGTAAATACCAATTGATTATCATGGATGAAATAAATATATGTACCTCAATGAATATGATAAAAGTTAGTGATATTAAAGATACATTATTAAATAAACCTGACAATTTGGAGATTGTATTAACAGGTAGATATGCACACCCTGAGCTAATTGCAATGGCGCATTTGGTAACGGAGATGAAACCTGTAAAACATTACTTTGATATGGGCGTAATGGCAAGACAGGGAATCGAGTATTAGTATTGAAATAGTTTTAGGTTAATGTGAATCCTTTTTTGTTTCAGAAATGAAATAAGCGGACAGTTTTCTGTCCGTTTTTTTTTGCCCCTCACCCTAACCCTCAACCTAAAGGTACGCAACCTCACACGACTCATAACTTCGTCGGTTTGACTAGTGTCCACCTAAAGGTGGCGAGGGAATAAAGCCCCTACCAAACTCCCACTACCAATTTCACCCCCAAAAAAACTCTCAAAAACACCAAAAAAATTTTCACCCCATCAACATATTAAACCGCCCCCAGATTTACCAAAAAATTTACCCCGACAAACAAGTTATTAAGTTTTATTAACTACCTCATAAGCTTTGCCATACAACTAATCTCGCTACATTCTATAAACTAAATTCCACTAAAAGGGTTGAAATATTATAAAAACAAATAAATAATATAGATATACTGAGGATATCTATAAGTATTAAATTTTGTAAAATTTAATACAAAACCCCTAAAGTTTTCAGACATTCAAACCGATACAACAGACAAGTGGGTATAGAAAATCCAGTGAATGTGCAGTTTAAAATACGAGGTGCAAAGTATGGCAAAGCTTACAAGAAAATATTCAAAGAATAGAAAATCAACAGTAAAATCACCGTTGAGAATTTTTTCGATTGGTGTATTAGCGGGTGTTGCCGCATTCGGTGCAACATCAAATGCTGCAGAAGTCGATACCTTGGCACAAACCACGTTGGGTGAAAACAGTGCATATACACTAACAAAAGTTAATACTGCTGGTGATAACACTATTACCAAATACCTATATGATAAAGAAAACTCAGTTACAAAGGCTGTAAATTATGAGGTTAACTTGAGACAAACCACTTACGGAACCGGAAGTGGTACAAAGACTTTTGATGTTAACCTAATCAATGCACCTGTCACAATCACTGCAAAATATGACACATCTAATCCTCAATCAAGTTTATTTAATGAATCTGATATCTCTTCAACTCCTATCGTTGGGAGTTATATTGGTCAAACTTATTCTCGGACCGAAGGCGGAGCGATTCTTAACTATAATAATGGCACAATCAGTGATATTACAGGCGATTTCGTTGGTAACTATGTCCAGGGTTATCGTCAAGCTATGGGTGGAGCATATGCTAATTATTATAGTATAGGTAATATCACAGGAGATTTTATAGGTAACTATGCTTCTGCTACCGAATCTGCTGTTGGCGGAGCGATTCATAATGCTAGCGGCACAACCGGCGATATCACAGGAGATTTTATAGGTAACTACGCTCAAGGTACTGGTGCCTATGGTGGTGTGATTAACAATAATG
>JAZLBN010000041.1:0-13473 GCA_045613725.1 Candidatus Gastranaerophilaceae bacterium | reverse complement strand
CAATTATAAAATATCCAAAGGATCAACGTCGATTGTCATTTTGATATCTTTTGGGGATGTAATTTTATTTAAGAAGCTTGAAATAAATTGGTGTCCTTTTTCTTCTAATTTGTTTTTAATCAATATTTGGAATCGATAATATCCATTTATTCTTTCAATAACGCAAGGGGTTGGACCAAGAACATCCAATCTTTCTCCGAATCCAAATTTTTCTATCATTGTACAAAGTCTTAGTGCAATTTCTTGAGAGGCTTTTTCTGCTCGAAATTTGTTTTGAGAACTTAAGATTAAACGGATGATTTGGCTAAATGGTGGGTAATCAAAATCTTCACGTGAGCGAATTTCTTTTTTATAGAATTCAGAATAATTTTGAGATTTAGCACTTTCTAGTGCATAATATTCGGGGTTATAGGTTTGGAAAAGCACTCGACCTTTGAATTCTCCACGTCCAGCTCGACCTGCAACCTGTGTAAGTAATTGGAAACCTCGTTCAGAGGCTCTAAAATCAGGTAAATTAAAGCTTGCATCAGCTGAAATTACCCCAACAAGTGTAACATTTGGATTATCAAGACCTTTTGCTATCATTTGTGTTCCAACAAGGATATCAATTTCGCCTTTTTGAAATTTTTCTAAAAGTCTTATGTGTTCGCCTTTTCGAGTTAGAACATCGCTATCAATGCGTTCTACATTATAATCAGGGTATAAATCTTTTATGTATTGTTCAATTTTTTGGGTTCCTGTGCCAGAATTTCTGAGTGTATCAAATCCACAATTAGGACAAACGTCAGGGAAATATTCTGCGTGATTACAGTAATGGCATTTTAGCATATTGTCTTTTGCGTGCCAAATCATAGGAATTGCACAATTAGGGCATTCTATCACGTGTCCGCAACCTTGACATTGTGTATATGTTGAAAACCCTCTACGATTGATAAGCAAAATAACTTGTTGTTTATTATCTAATGTTTCTTTTATTGCAGTTTGTAGTGGTTTTGATATTAAACTTTTATATGCAGCTCGTCCATACTCTTGCATAATAATAACTGTTACTGGTGCGACTTTTGCATTATTGTAGCGTTTTAACATTTCGTACAAGTGATCTGAATTTACTGCACGATAGTAGCTTGAAATATCTGGTGTTGCTGAGCCTAAAATCAGTGGACAAGAATTAAATTCTGCGAGTTTTCTTGCAACAAGTCTTGCATCGTACCTTGGGGCAGGTGATGTTTGTTTGTATGCTCCTTCGTGTTCCTCATCAATAATTATAAGTCCAATGTCTTTTAGTGGCGCAAAAACTGCAGAACGTGCTCCAGCTAGAATTTTTATTTCGTTTTTATATAGTTTTTGCCATACATCATATCTTTCACCTTCAGAGATACTACTGTGCCAAATTGCGACATCTTTTGTTCCAAATTTTCTTGCAAGACGTTTTGTCAATTGTGATGCAAGAGCGATTTCTGGGGCTAAAAATAGGACGTTTTTGCCTGATTTTATTATGTCGTCTATTAGTTTAAAATAAACTTCGGTTTTACCACTTGCTGTAATTCCGTGCAACAGAATTTGAGGTGATGTTTCTTCTTTAATTTGTTTTGAAATTCCTTCATAAACTTGTTGTTGCGTTTCTGATAGTACAAATAAATCTTCTTTTTTATCAATTTTTAGGATGTCTAATGGATTGCGGTAAATTTGTTCTTCTTCTATTTTTACGCAACCTAATGATTCTAATTTTTTTATAGTTGCTCTGGTGGTTTTTGCAAGTTTTTCAAAATCAATTAATGACATTTTGCCTTGAATTTTTAATGTTTCAAGGACTTCAAGCTGTCTTTTTGTTGCACTATCTGTTTTTATAAATTCGATTGTCTGTTCAGTTTTTAGAGATTTTTCAATTAATTTTAGAGGAATTGCAGTATTTAAAACTGTTATTAAATCTGTACAATAATAATTTGCAACCCATTCTAAAAGTTTCAAATATTCAACTGAAAAAAGTGGTGTTTCATCTAGGATTTTATTAACTCTTTTTGCTTTAATTTCAGGAGGTAAGTAGTCTGAAAATCCAACACAAAAAGCATTTATTAGTCCTTGTCTTCCAAAAGGAACTAAAAGGGCTTGTCCGATTTGAATTTTGTCTTGCATCTCATTCGGAATAATATAGCTGAATGTTTTAACTCCTAAAACTTTTATATTTACAAGACAAACTGCGTATTTATGATTTATAAAAGAAGGATTATCTTCAATTTTAGATGGTTCCCGTTTTTTTAGAGTTAACTTACGGGCAGGTATTTCAAATAAGTTTGTTTGAATTCCATCTTCCATTTTTGATAATCCTTAATTATTTTATTATTGCGAATTTAGTATGCAATGATATATTTTTTATTCTACCTCTGCAGCCATGAATTCTTGTCTAGCTTCTTCAATAGCTTCTGTTAATAAATCTAATTGGTCTGGTGAGAAGGTAACACCTTTTTTAGTTGGTAACCATGTTGCTCCTTCGTCTGTAGTGTAGAATATTCTCATATTTAAGTAGCTTCTACCTTTATATTCACTAACTGAGATTTGTAATTGCTCAGTATCAGATCTTTCAATTGTTGCTAAAATTTTTGCTTCTGCCATGTTTTCTCTCCTTATTAACTTCTTTTATTATTTTACCATAAATGAGGGGGAATGTAATACACTTACTATAAAACTCTCTCGATTGTAGGTTAGGGTATATATTTACCCCCTCCTATAATTTTTTTAATTTTGCGTATGATGCATCCATTGCTTTTTTACCTAATTTACCAAAGTCAACTGTGTACATTACGCTTTCGCCAATGGTCATTACATCTGTGATATGACCTAATCCCATTTTTTCGTGAAAAACTCTTTGTCCGACTTGCATTACATCATCAATAAATTTAGTTTGCTCTCTTTCACGTTCTTTTGCTTCTGCTTCTTGTTTTTCTGCAGCAAGCCTTTGTCTACGCTCTTCTGCCATTCTTTTTATTGCATTATCTTGGAAAAATGCTGCAATTTTTTCTTCTTCACGCTTTTTATTTATTGCAGATTTAACAATCATAGTACGCTGAGGTGTACGATTGGATTGTGGTTTTTGATAGCTTGAAGAACGATTATAATTGTTGCTGTAGCTATTTGATGAAGCTGAACTTGAATTTGATGATGCAAGTCCACGTCTTTGTGGAGCTACAAAGTTTGCGCCAAATCCTGTAGATGGTTTTACATATCCGTCTGTGTCTGATTTTGCATAATTCTCTTTTGCTTTTGATACAGCGCTTCTGAATGTAGAAGAACTTCTTGAGAATCCTTCAGATTCAAAAGATTCAATTAAGTTTTGTGGGATTTCTTGCATAAATCTTGAAGGGTTGTAATATTTATATTCACCCCAAGTTTGTCTACGTTTAGCTGATACTAAGTATAATTTTTCTTCTGCACGTGTGACACCTACATACATCAGACGTCGTTCTTCTTCAACTTCTGATGGTACTTGTAATGTTCTTTGGCTCGGGAAAATACCTTCATCCATTCCGGCAATGAATACTGTTGGGAATTCCAAACCTTTAGCTGCGTGTAGTGTCATCAATGTAATATTATTTGTGTCATTTTCCATTGAATCTAAATCTGAAACTAATGCTACTTGTTGTAAAAATTCACCTAATAAATTATCTTCCTCTTCTGGAATAAATTCCTCTGCTACGTTTACAAGTTCTTGTAAGTTGTTGATATCATCTTGAAATTCTGGGTCAGAAGCTGCTTTTGTTTGTAATTCTGCTAAGTAACCTGATTTTTCAATTACTAAAGTTACAAATTCTTTTAATGTATAGGAGTTTTTCGCATCTTGGAATTTGTGGATTAAAGTTGCAAAATCTTTTAATTTTGACTGAGTTTTGGTTGTAATATCAGATTCTTCGCAAATTTTTATTGCTTCAAATAAGCTTATGTCTCTTTCGTTAGCAAAATCTGATAGGTTTTTTAATGTAGTTTCACCTAGACCTCGTTTTGGCACGTTAATTATTCTTCTTAAACTCTGCGAATCATCAGTATTGTTGATTAGTTTAAGGTAGCAAAGTACATTTTTTACCTCTGCTCTGTCGTAGAATTTTGTACCTCCATAAATTCTATACGGAATTCCTGTTGCCATACAAGCTTCTTCTAATGCACGTGATTGATTATTTGTTCTATATAAAATTGCAAATTGATTGTAGTTACCACAAGCTGTTCTTTTAATATTCGCAGCAATATAGTTTGCTTCATCAGCTTCATCATCTGCAATATAGTAGCTTAGTTTTTCGCCAGTTCCCTTGTTAGAACGTAATACTTTTTCTACACGTTCGTTATTATTTTCAATTACAGCATTAGCTGCTTCTAGGATGTTTCCTGTTGAACGGTAGTTTTGTTCTAATTTGATTAGCTTTGTATTAGGATAATCTTTTTGGAAATTCATTATTATTGTAAAATCAGCTCCACGCCAAGAATAAATTGATTGGTCAACATCACCTACAACACAAAGTGAACGCTCTTGAGGAATCTCTTTTGATAAATTTGTATAAAGCATATTTACTAAGTTATACTGAGCTAAGTTTGTATCTTGATATTCGTCTACCATTATATGTTGGAATCGATCGTAATATTGTTGACGTACTTCTGAGCTTTGTTCTAATAGTTTAACAGTAAGCATTAACATATCATCAAAATCAATTGCGTTATTGTTATTTAGCGCTTTTTCGTACTCTTCGTATATGGCTGCTATTTTTTGTGATTTGAAATCTCTAGCATATGTTGCAAATGTTGTTGCATCTTGCATTTTATTCTTAGCATTTGAAATTACAGATTTCACTAATTTTGTTTGATATACTTTATCATCAAGATTTAGTTTTTTTATTGCTCTTGTGATTATTTGATTTGTATCTGAGTCATCATAAATTGTGAAATTCTTATCTAGTTTTTTACCAGTTGCGGTATTGTATTTATCAATATTTTCACGCAAAATTCTTCCACAGATTCCGTGGAATGTTCCAACCCACATGTATTTTACTGTATCTTCGCCAATAATTTTACCGATACGCTCTTTCATTTCTTTTGCAGCTTTATTGGTAAATGTTACGGCTAAAATGTTTCTTGGTTTTATACCATTTTGTATCATATAGGCGATTCTGGTAGTTAAAACTTTTGTTTTTCCAGACCCAGCACCAGCTAAAATTAGTAATGGACCTTGTGTGGTTTGTACGGCTTGCGCTTGCTCGTTATTAAGATTTTCTAATAGTTTTCCCATGACCTCTTCCCAAATCAAAAAAATTATGCTATAATATAGCTTAGTTTAAAAATGTAATAAATGCAATTAGAAGGTAAAAGAAAAAATGACAGACAGTGATATGGAAATTTTATTAAGTGCAGAAGATAATCAAAATGATATTCAAAGATCTATAATTGTTCCAATTGATGAAGATATGGATACTGTAAAATCTGATGCTCCAAATACGATTGATGAATTGGCAATGGAGTTAGCTACTATTAAACAATCCGCAAAGAAAATTGCAATTATTGGAAGTCGTAATCTTCCTATCACTCATCAGCAAATGATTGAAACACTTTCAACAGCTCTTGTTATGCAAGGTAATACAATTATTACTTCAGGTGGTTCTTCAGGTACAAATGCTGCGGCAATCCGAGGTGCTATGAAAGCTAATCCTGATAAATTATGTGTTATTCTTCCTCAAACAATTGGGCAACAACCTTCTGATGTTCAAGATCAATTAATCGGTGTTCCTAATATTATTGAACATTCTGATAGAGCTATGATGACTTTGGCGGATGCTTCAAGAGTTTGTAACCGAGAAATTATTGATGAATGTAATCAATTGATATGTTTCTTATCTCATACAAGTAAAACTTTACATAATGCGGTTCAATACGCTGAAGAAGGTCATAAAGTTATTACTGTATTCTATTTAGATTAATTAAGGCTTTTTATATGAATGATAATTTGAAAAAATTAACAGGTAAAAATCCTAAGGATTTTGAACCTGTAGCATATAGTCTTGTAAATAATCCAGATGTTGATTTGTTTGCAGAATTAGTTTCAAAAGAAGATTTTTTATTCGACTTTGTAAAACAAAATGTTGCACAAAGAATAGCAAATGTTTGTGATGAATCAAATTATTTGAACTTAATGCAGTTTTTGAAATTTTATTCTCCATCTTATGAAGATGTTATTGTTTCAACTCTTTGTAAATATGCTGATGAAAATCTCACAGACAAAATGTTAGATTTGTTTGAAAATGGTACTGATGATGAAAAAGCGTATTGTGCAAAGTTTTTTTCATATATTCAAGATCCTTTAGCTATCCAATTTTTAAAAGAAAATGCCTATAGTGAAAATGCATTTTTAAGCGGTAATTGTGCTGCTACTTTGGCTTTGTTAGGTGAAGAATCTTCATATCAAGAAGCTTTAAAAAAACTTGAATCAGATGATGAATTTATAAAACTAGATGCTGTTAGGTTTTTAGTTTCGTATGGTAAAGTAGATTGTGTTGATAAAATTATTGATACAATGAAGAGTTCATCAATGGCTGAAAACATGGCTGGCGATGTTTTGTATTTGTCTGATTTGTTTAATTTGTATAATTCAAATAAAACGAATGCGCTATTTGTTGCAAATACAGTAATTAATGGTTTAGGTGAAATTTTAGGTTTAGCTCAAGTTTTTGATTTCCGTTTATATGAATTTTTTGAAATGTTAGCTAATGAAGCTCTAAATTCTGAAATTAGTACTGTATTTATCAATGCAATTGATAAATTTGAAACATTAACAGAAAATGATGAGTATTTATTTGATGAATCTAAAGAAACAAAGCAAGAAGTTTTAGATATTAAAAACTTTTTAAAATCAGTGGATTTGGCTAATATGTATGAACTTTTGGATTCAGAGTTAAAAGAAGATAGTTTATTTGTCTTTACAGCTCTTGATTTTACAGAAAATGAGCAATCTGTAAGAGAGTTATTGAATTCGAAAAATACACCTGTAGTTTTGAAATCATTAGAAATTCTGAAACAATTGGATTCAATTACTCAAGAAGATAAAAATATTGCTTATGAATCAGTATCAGATGAGAATATAAGAAATATAATTCTAGCGATATAGTTTGGAGGTAAAGATGGCAAAATACATTTTTATGAAAGTAAAAGAAGCTCCAGAGGGTTTTAGACACTTAACAGAAGAAGAAATTGCAAAAGATTTTGTCAAATTTGATGTAAGTAAAGATTATTTCATCTCTAAAAATGAATGGATGTTAAACTTTATAAAACTGTGGGAAGCTAATCTACTGGAATTAGACGCAGAAGCTCCAGATGCTATTATGTCTAAAATACAAAAATTATCTGATGAATTTGATAAATATGATTTAGATGATAATAAATATATTGATTATATTGAATACAAGAACTTTTTATTAAATAACATTTTTGTTACAGATTAATTTGTTTGTTATTTTAAAGTTTTTCCAATTTTTTCAACCATTTTGATATCTTCAGATGGTTCATTGCCAATTGTTGTTAGGTAATTTCCAATTAAAATACCTTCAGCACAAGTTTTTAGTGCAAGTTCTTGATTTTTTTGTGATAATTTCATTCTACCACCACAAAAACGAATTACAGCTTGAGGGTTTGCGATTTTGAAGATTGCTAATGTTCGTAATATATTTTCTTCATCTATTTTGTTGTGATAATTTTCAAATGGAGTTTGAGGAATTGGCATTAAAATATTTATAGGTATAGAGTTAGGTTCAATTTCAGCTAATTCAAGAGCCATTTCAACTCTTTGCTCTATGCTTTCACCCATTCCTAAGATTACGCCGCAGCATAGTTCCATTCCGTATTTTTTCACTAATTTGCAAGTATTTAATCTATCTTCCCATGTATGAGTTGTGCAAACTTCAGGATAGTACGAACGGCAGGTATTAAAATTATGGTGAAATCTTTTCAATCCAGCTTCTGCAAGTTGTTTAGCTTGTTCTTCATCTAAAATACCAATAGAAGCACAGGATGATAATCCCTCAATTTTATTGATTTCTTTAATCATTTCAAGTTCGATTTTGAAATCTCTGCCTTCGTCTGGAGTTTTTCCGCTTGTAACTATTGCAAATCTGGAAACGTGATTTGCTTTTGCTTCGTTTGCAACTTTTACGACTTCGTCAATTGATACAAGTGGATAAGATTCAATATCTGTACGGTAGTGTGAACTTTGAGCACAATATTTACAATTTTGAGAACATTTTCCATTTCTTGCATTAATTAGTGAACAGAATTCTACATTATTTGAAATATACTTTGAAGATTCTGCTAACAATTCTTCAAGTGGTAAATTGTATAAGTTCAATAACTCATCTTTGGTGTAAAATTTTTTATTTGTTGTGCTACTCATATCCCTCTACCTTTTAATAAATATATATTATCAATTTTAAGTTAGACATAAGTTGGTGTCAATTTTTCATGGCTTATGTTAAAATTACTGTAAAGAAAGAGGTCATTATGGCGGGTATTTTAAATATACAGATTAAACCAACAATTGCTGATAAAGAAATAAACTTGAAAAAAGTTGAACATTTTATAAAAAAATATTCGGATAAAAAATTAGATTTAGTTGTTTTTCCTGAGTTTTTTTCAACTGGAGTTAATCATAAGGCTTTTGATGAAATGCCGGAAGATGAAAATGGGGGAGAAACAATTGCAAAAGTTCAGGAGCTCGCAAAAAAATATAATACCAATATCGTTGCGGGTTCTGTTATAGAAAAAGTTGGTGATAACTCATATAATACCTGTTTTGTTATAAACCGACAAGGTGAAGTTGTTGGAAAGTATAGAAAAATTCATTTATACAATTATATGGGTGGGACAGAAGGAGAAAGGATTACTGCAGGAGAAGAGATTGTTACTTTAGACTTGGATTTTGCTAAAGTTGGAATTGCATTATGTTTTGATTTACGTTACCCAGTTCAGTTTAAGGAAATGGCAAAACAAGGAGCTGAAATATTTATTGTTCCTGTTGCTTGGATTGTACCTGTGGAAATATATGAAGACGAAGCGTCATTGAAGTTTGCTCAAGATATGTATGTTGCAATAAATCGTACTCGTGCGTTTGATAATCATGCATATTTAGTTTCTTCAAATCAAACAAAAGATATTAACGGTAAAGTTTGTGCAATTGGTAATTCAATGATTGTTGCCCCAACATCACAAGTTTTGGCTAATGCAAAAAATGACCAAACTGCAATTTATGCTGATATTGATTTAGAATTAGTTAAATTTTATCGTTCTATGTTTCCGATTGCTAATATTGATTAGAAATTTTATAAATTTTCTAGGGCAGCAATTTTCATATCTTTAAAGTCTGGAGTTCTTCCTGTCCAAATTTGTTCTGCTGCAACGGCTTGATGAATAAACATATCAACTCCGTTAATTGTTCTATAGCCAAGTTTTTGGGCAAGTTTTAGCAGTAAAGTTTTTTTAGGGTTATAAATAACATCATAAACTAAAGCACCTTTTGGTAGAGTTTTAAGTTCATTTTCTTCAACAGGTGTCATATCTGCTGAGCGACCTTGCATACCAATTGGTGTTGTATTCACAAGAATATTAATATCTGATAAATCTCTGATGTACTCAATTTGGTATACATTAAATTCTACAAATGGGAATTTTCGTCTTAAGAAGTTCATCAATTCTGCACAGTTTGGAATATTTCTTGTATATATTTTTATTTGTTTTACTTGGGCTTGAGCTAATGCTGTAATTGCAGCTCTAGCTGCTCCACCTGTTCCTAAAACTCCTGCTACTTTACCAACTAGTGTAAAATCGCTTGGTATTGCATTTTTGAACCCAAGAACATCAGTATTATAACCTTTTAATGTTTTGTCCGAATTGATAACGACAGTATTCACTGCGCCCACGATATCTGCAGAACTATCAATATAATCCAAAAATACTGTAACTGGTAATTTTAGTGGAATTGTAACATTAAAACCTGCGTATCCGTTGTATTTCAGATATTTAATTCTATCTACCAAATCATCAGGTGGTGTTTCTAAAATTTCGTAGCTTGTATCAATTCCTAAACTTTTAAATCCTGCATTATGAATGTACTCAGATAGAGAATGTCCTAAAGGATAACCTATTAAGCAATATTTGCCATTTTTTAGAGGTTCAGCAGTTTGAGTTGTACTATCTATAACTGCAGGTCCAAAAAATGAACTTGCCGGTTGAGGTGGAACATTTCCTGTGTATTTAGGTTTTTCTTCATTTGTTGGTAATGTATTTTGTTGATAAGACGGTTCCCACGAAAAGTTTGCATTAAAGTTGTTATTATATGCATTTGTGTCAATATTTGTATTTTGTGGAATATTTTCAACGAAAATTTTTGGCTCAATTGAAGGTTGAGTTTGTATAGGTTGAATAGGTTCATTATGTATTGGATTTGAAGATGAATAGCTTTCGATTGAATTTGATTGTAGCGTATTTAAGTTTGTTGCTTCAAATGAACTTGTGTATGTTTCAACTGGCTTTTCATATGATTCTTCTGGTTGAGAATAGTATGAGGTTGACCAAGAAGTATTTTCTGATTGTGAAACTTGTGTTGGCACAGGTTCTGGAGATTGAGTGTTAGTGACTTGAGTTGTACATGAGGATAGCGCACTAAAGCCAGTTGGTTTTGGTGTTTCACTAATTTGTGGTTCAGAACTATAATTTTTTACACTATTTTCTTCTGCTTCCATTTGAGCTTTAAGTTCGCTTAAGGTAACATTTATTCCTTGAGCTTTAAGTTCTTTATAGCGTGCTAATAGTTCTTTACTTACTGCCATAATAAAACTCCTTTATTCTTGTACTTCAGATTGTTCAGGTTCAATTTTATAAGAACATTTTAAGCTTGAACAAGTTATAACAGTTCCCTTTTTAAGTTGTTTTTTTACTAATAAACTACCACAAGTTGGACAAGTTTCGCCGGTTGGTTCGTTCCATAGTACAAAATTACAATCTGGATATTTATCGCAGCCGTAAAATACTGTACCACGTTTAGATTTTCTTTCAACAATTGTTCCGTTACCACATTTTGGGCAAGTTACACCCGTGGATTTTCTATAAGGTTTACGGTTTTTGCAATCTGCATTTACACATTCGGTATATTTACCGTAAGGTCCATTTTTTAATATGGTATCTGCTCCACACTTGTCACATTTTTCTCCGGTTACTTCTTGTGCTTTTGATTCGGAGTTTTTATTTAAACCTTCTCCTTCTTCCTCCATTTCTTGCATAACATTAAGTGACATTGCTGTTTTGCAGTCAGGATATCCTGAACAACCTAAGAATTGTGAGCCAGTTTTGCTTGAACGTAATACCATCGGTTTTCCACAATTTGGACAAGTTACTTTAGTTTCTATTGTAACTTTTTGTGCAGTTTTCATTACAGAATTTACTTCTGCCATAAATGGAGTGTAAAAATCTTGTAAAACTTTTATCCAAACAGCTTCTTTTTCAGCGATTTTATCAAGCTTTTCTTCCATTCCTGCTGTGAATTTGTAATCCATAATGTCTGCAAATTGTTCTACAAGTTGTTTAGATACAGTTCGACCAAGAAGTGTTGGATGTAAAGCTTTATCCTTTTTCTCAACATACTTTCTAGTTTGGATTACTGTAATAATTGTTGCATAAGTAGATGGACGACCTATTCCGTATTCTTCTAATGCTTTAACTAAAGATGCTTCATTATATCTAGGAGGTGGTTGTGTAAAATGTTGTTTTGGATTGATTTTTTTGCTAACAACTTTATCGCCTTTATTTAAATCAGGGATTTTAGCATCTGATTCTTTTTCTTCATCTTCTTCAGCGTCGTTATATAGAGTTAAGAACCCGTCAAATGTAACTTTGCTTGTGCCAGCTCTTAGAGTGTAATCGCCTGATGTGATTTCAATTGTTTTGTTTGCAATCTCAGCTGGAGCCATTTGAGACGACATAAATTTTTCCCAAATAAGTTTATATAACTTATATTGATCATTGTCTAAGTATTTTTTTATACTTTCAGGTGTTCGTTCTGGATATGATGGACGAATAGCTTCGTGAGCATCTTGAACATTTTGTTTGCCTTTTACGTAGTTATTTGGTTGTTCTGGATAATATTTTTCGCCATAATTTTCTAAAATAAAATCATGCGCCATATTCTGGGCATCATCAGACACACGAACACTATCGGTTCTCATATAAGTAATTAAACCGACTGGAGTGCCATCAATTTCGATACCTTCATAAAGTTTTTGTGCAACTTGCATTGTTTTTTGTACTCCAAAACCAAGTTTAGATGATGCTGCTCGTTGCATTGTTGAAGTTATAAATGGAGCAGTTGGTTTGCGTTTTGTAGATTTTTGAGTAACTCTTGAAATTTCATACTGAGTTTCAGGATTTGTTAGATAATCTACAATTTTTTGAGCTTCTTCTTTATTTTTTATATTTTTATCAACTGTTTTACCTTTGATTTTAGACAATTCAGCTTCAAACTGTTTGCCATCTTTATCAAGTAAAGCGTGAATTGACCAATATTCTTGTGGAATAAATTTTTCAATTTCTTCTTCTCTTTCGCAAATCATTCGAAGTGCAACTGACTGTACACGACCTGCAGACAAATTTCTATTACCGATTTGTTTCCATAAAACAGGTGATAATTTAAAACCTACAAGTTTATCTAAGATTTGTCTTGTTTGTTGCGCTTGAACCATATCCATATCAATTGTGCGTGGGTTTGCAACAGAGTGTTTAACCGCTTTTGGTGTAATTTCGTTGAATACAATTCTATAAATTTTTTCATCAGGCACTTTTAGAATTTGTCTAACGTGCCATGCAATAGCTTCTCCTTCACGGTCAGGGTCGGATGCCAGATAAATTTTATCAACTTTTTGAGCTAATTCATTTAATGTTTTTACAACTTTTTGTTTTCCTGGAATAATTTCAAACTTAGGCTCAAAGTTATTGTTAACATCAAAACCTAAGTTATCTGTCGCTGCATCTTTTGTTGGTAAGTTTCTAATATGACCATAACTTGCTTCTATTTGAAATTCGTTGCCCAAAATCTTTTTAATAGTTTTAGATTTTGCAGGCGACTCAACTATAACTAACGATTTTTCTTTTGATTTAGTTTCTGCCATAACTACCCTTCTTGACTATCCTCTTTGGCTTGTGTTGGAAAATCTTCATCTTTTTTACTTGTAATTCTACCTTTTACCAATAGAAGACTAATACCAAATACAGTCATAATGACCCATTCAATAGTTTTATCTTCTTTAGAAAAAATTACAACTAGTGTTATTAGTAAATAATATAAAATTGTAATAATAATAGCAATATATTTTTTAGCAAAAATATCCCAAACACGCTTCATCATCATTATCGTATTAATATACAACAATAATGGCAAAATCAATAAAAAATGCAAACCTATAACAG
>JAZLBN010000040.1:0-16328 GCA_045613725.1 Candidatus Gastranaerophilaceae bacterium | reverse complement strand
ATTTTCTGAAGATAAAAAATTGAAAAGAAAACAAAGTTTAGAATTATCAAACAAAACAAAAATATATAGTTCTTTTAATAATGAATTATTGGCAGAATTCACACTAAAATATGAAGATGTAGAATCTGCGTTGAATAACATTAGTGAAAAAGATGGATTTAAGAAATATTATAGACTTTTAGAAGATGCGTACCAATTCAATAACAATCCTACTTTACCATAAGAGTTGAATCAATTATATTGCAAACATCTGCAATGTATTCTTCACAAGGACGTGTTTGGTAATATTCTTCAGTTCTTTTTGATGGAATAGGATTATCATCCGCATCTACACCCAAAAGTTCTCGACAAATAATTGTTCCATTTTTATCTTTAAAAGATTTCGCTAAATTTTGAATTCGTGCATAATGCTCGGCTTTGATTTCATCATTATTATTTTCGATATAACCACTTTCTAATCCGGCAATCATAAACATTGCACTGACGGCTCCGCAAACTTCACGCATTCTTCCCATACCACCACCGAAAGATGATGCCAATTTCAATGCTGTTTCTTTATCAAAACCATATTTACCTGCATAAGTAAGAAAAACAGACTGCGCACAGTTATAACCATTCTTAAAATTTTCTCTTGCAATTTGCTCATTTGTTTTCATTAATATTAAAATCCTTATACAAACAATTTATACGCAATTACAGAAACCGAAGTTGCCAAGTTTAAAGACTCAACAGTCTTAGCCATCTCAATCTTTACCGCATTAGTAGCAAACTCAATCAAGTCTTGTGATAATCCATTTGCTTCAGAACCAAACATAACAACGCAAGGTAACTTCACAGTAAAATCTTTTAATAAATTTTCTGTTCTAGGAAGAGTCGCAATTCTTTCAAAATCACAGAATAACTCTCTTAATTCGTCAATTTTTGTCAGATGAATTATAGGCAATTTCCACAAATTCCCAACAGAAGCTCTTACGCACTTTGGATTATAAATATCAACACTTTCACCATACAGAACAATTGCATCAACACCAAATGCAAGTGCTGATCTGATAATTGTGCCCAAATTACCTAAATCCTTTACATCTTCAAGCAATATAACTTTATTTGATTTTGCTAGTATATTTTTATCATAATTTATCTGATAACCAACAGCGACAGCTTCAGGTGCAGACTCTGTTGTTGATATTTTTTTCAAAACAGGTTCAGTTGTTTCTATTATTAAATCTTTTACAAAATCGTATTCTACTAGATGATTTTTACTAACAAAAACATTATCGAATTTAATCCCGCAGTCAAAAGCTTCTTTAATAGCTTTATAGCCTTCTAATAAAAACTTCCCACTCTGAGTGCGGTATTTTTTTTGTTGCAATTTTGTTATTTCTTTTACTAAATCGTTATTAACACTAGTTATTTCCATTATTTAACCTCGAATTCATTAAGCCATTCAAGTTCTTGTTCAGTTAGCATATCATAGTTAATTAATTTTTGCTCAAAATTCATATGCACAAATGAATGAATCTTACCATTTTCAAAATAACATGAATTTTCTAACCTTACACCAAAACAATTTTCTTTATATAACCCCGGTTCTATTGTAAAACACATCCCATCTTTAAATGGTACTTTAGCAATATCAGAAGAACTGAGATTAGGAGGATATTCATGTACATTTATGCCAATACCATGACCTAACCCGTGATTAAAAATAAACCCATCAGTTTGTTGAGTTTCAAAAAATTCTCTAACACTCTTATCAATTTCAAAACCGTTAAAAGGATTCTCAAAATTGTACGCACATAAAAAAGCTTTTAACACAGTTGTATATATTTTTTTATGAAGCTCAGAAGGATTCCCTTTTACAAAAACTCTTGTAATATCAGTTGCTAAACCACCTTCAAAATATCCACCACAATCTATCAAGACAAGACTTCCATCAGTTATAACTTCATCTTTTGAAGATTTTGAATAATGAGCTAATGCTGAGTTTTTGTCCTTTGCTACAATTGAATTAAAACTTAACCCTAATGCTCCCTGATTTTTAAACTCTTTTGCTAACTGAACGGCAATATCAAATTCAGATAAATTTTCATTTTCATCTATAAATTTTCTTATCGCAGAAACAGCATTATCCGTACGCCTAAAAGCATCTTTTAAATGTTCAATTTCAACAGTAGTTTTTTGTGACTTCATTTTCTGTACAGCATTTTCTTTAAGCTCTACTGATTTATCAGAGAGAATAGAATAATCAAATGCCGTAATAGTACTTTTATCTACATAAACTTTTTTATCTAAAGTACGCAAAAATTCTTCTAAACCTTTAAGTTTATCTTGAGTAAACAGTACTGCATTATCTTTAAAGATTAAAGCTTTTGCTTTTATTTTTGCACTGTATACTTGAGAAAAATTACGCATATTAAAAAGGTATGACACCTCATCTAAATCCGTAATATAAAGAGCCTCATTCCAAGATAAATTGTTTGACAATTTCGATATTTTTTCTTCAGTCTTCAAACCTGTTAACTCTATTGGCAAACTGATATTTTCAGAAACATTAACGTCTATAGAAGCATCCAAAGGATCAGAATCTAATAATTTAACTTGTCTTTTTTCTGCCAAACTTTCATATTTCTTTTGAGAAACCTTTTTTGAAAAAACACCCAAAGTTTCTTGCTCTGGAATCCTCAAAAACAATTCATCAAAAAACTTTTGATTTTGATGTAATTTCACCACAGTAATCTTTTCATGGTCGACTTCTTGATCGGCTTGGATATGATACCTTCCATCAACAAAAAGATAAATTGTTTCTGGTGTAACAAGTGCCTCACCAACAGATCCTGAAAATTTTGTAAGCTTATATCTTGAATTTTCTTCCAACGTATTATACTCAACTAAAAACTCATTAGTAGCATTTACTAATAAATATTTTAGACTATTGTCAACCATGAAATTTCTAATTACTGTAATATTATCCATAAAGTTTATTCTTAGTTCTTACCTGTTAATTGGATTAAATGCCAGCCAAATTGAGTTTGTACAGGCTGAGAAATTTCTCCTAATTCTAAACTAAAAGCAGCATCTTCAAAAGGTTTAACCATCATCCCTTTACCAAAGAAACCTAAATCTCCACCATTTCTTCCAGATGGACACATAGAATTTTCTGCTGCTAAATCTGCAAAAGAAGCACCATTTTTAATTTCATTATATAGATTCATTGCTTCTTCTTCTGTTTTTACAAGAATGTGACTTGCTCTTACTTCTGTTGTCATAATATTTACTCCTATATCTTAACTACAGAAGGGATTATAAAATAAAAAGGTTTGCCTTGCAATACTGAGGAAGACAAACCGGAAGTTATAAAACATGAAAAATTTTCTAATTAAAGTGTAAGCTCGAAGTGTTTTATACCAAACCGCAATAAGAAAAATCTTGTCGCAACCCCGAAAAAGTGCTTGGACATTTCGAACTTACATTAATATAATAATCGGTCATGCCTTAACATTTCACCACTCCATAGAATAAAATTTTAGAAAAACATATGAGTAAATATTACTAATTCAAAAGAATTAATTTTTTAGAGAACATTTACGTCTTGATTTTAAAATTTGTTTAGTGTAATATTGATGTGTACAAATTATAGATTTGTGCGGAAGTAGCTCAGTTGGTAGAGTATCTGCCTTCCAAGCAGACTGTCGCGAGTTCGAGTCTCGTCTTCCGCTCCATAAAGAGTCAAGATTAACGTCTTGGCTCTTTATTTTTTTTAACGGAAGACATTCTAACCTTTGAATTATATAGCAAATTTTAATTTTACAGGTTTTACATATGTTATGAATAATTCAATAAGTTTCAATGGTTTATTATACGCAAAAAACCCCAGACATATCACACAACCAATAATGTGTTGTCGACACGGCGATGCAAAATTTGTAAAACTTGTTAATGAAGCATCTAAAAAAAACTCGGGTGACTTCTTCAGAAATAACGCATTCACATTCTATGACAAGGACGGTGTTCTTTATATTAGAATTCGAACCAAAGAAATCCCTACTTTTAATTTTTTTGAAAAATTTTTCTTCGATATTAGCACTCCTCAAAAAAAAGCATTACAAAAAAGAAAAGAAGGGGTCTACGATGAATTCGTTTTTCATTTGAGTAAATTTGATTACGAATATTTAAAAGAGAATTACATATACATTACAAACAAACAATTAAAATATTTTGAAACTTTTATATTACAAAACGTCAGAAGCGCAGACAGAAAACTTGCTGAAAGCTTTTTCAATTCTCCAATATAATTTCAAGCTTTCTTAAATAAAATTAGCCTAAGGACTCAAAAAGTTCATCTTGGGCATCTCTTATACGTTTTGGAACATTCTCATCAAATTCTTTAGTCCACCCCATTCGCTGTTTATCTTTTGGTGTAAGTTTATCGTATAAGTCTTTAACCAAATCCAATTTAAATGGATCAACACGAGGAATGGAACTACTTTCTGCTTTTGGATTGAATATACAATTTAATAATAGAAAGTCATCTGTTTTATAAGTACCAAATTCGCATCCAATATAATAATATCCTTTTTGCATGGTTTGAATATATTCTACAAATCTTTCAACAGATGCCCTTGTTTGCTTTTCAAAAGCTTTAATTTTTTGTTCTAAATATTTCTTATTTCTAACGAAATCCAATTGTGTATAATAACGAGTTTCCCTTGATAATATGTTTTTTGTTGTTTCAAATACATCTTCGCCCCAAACACAAAAATCATTACTCGCGAATTTAGGAGAATAATATTCTAACCCCGCAGCCTTTACATCTTTTTCATAGCCACTATATCCAACAAGATCAATAACTCTTTCGATACCTGCATCTTTTAATGCTTTAAGAGCTCTAGTTTTACCAAGTAAAGTTGCCCCCCTGTAACAAGTCGAATCTTTATCTATAGGACGAACATTATAAGCATCAATTCCTGAAACTTTTTGATAATCAACAACCTTTGGCTTCTTCATTAAAGAGGCTAAAAGTTGCTTCATTTGATATTCTGATAAGCGACCTTCTTTTTCATAAATACTTTGATATGGGGTATAATATATTTCTCGCCAATTTCTAATAGCTTCACGACTCTGTTTTGATAGGCTATCATCATAACCTAAAACACCATCGTCTTTATATTCATTTGATTTGAAAGTATTTTTCTTTAAATTACTTATTGGATAAATTTTCATAGTATGTTTATTAATGCTCAAACATTATTTTTTTGCTACTTTGTAACATATTTATGTAACAATATATTTAATAAACTAGCAAAATCTTTTTTTATGAGTTTTATATCTGCAAGGAGTCAATTATGAATACAATTCAACCTTATTCAACCAGAAATAATATCTATTTTTGTCAACAAAATAAAAGATCTGAGCAAGTTAAACCTCAAGAAAATATTACTATCTCTAAAACAAATCTAGAAAAAGCAAAGGATATATCCTTTATTAAAGGAATAATTTGTGCAACAACAATCCTTTTAGGAGTAAACACTTGCCAAAACAGCGATCGAGAATTTTTACTTGAACAACTTGCTGTTGACGTTGAACACTTTAATTCAGGGAAACGCGAATTAAAAGTAAAAGATGCAACAGATGATAAAGTTCTTGATATCGTAATAGAGGACGAATGTGGTAGCCAGTCAATATATGACATCAAAAATAATCATCTCTACTATAAAGATAAACACGAATTTGAAAAAATATATTAAATATTATATAATGCACTATTATAAAATATAAATAGAAAGGGATTATTTTGGGACTTTCCGTAAAACAAATTGAACGAGTAAAATATTTGAGAAGTTCAATAGTTTGTGATGCACTCTTAGGTAATTATAAAAATTTTAAAAATGCAAAAAAAGAATATGCAACTTTAGCGATAAAAAATTTTGATACAGTAAGAAAATTACCCGCACCAAAAGCAACAGCATCTATATTTTCAAGACAAGGATTAAATATTCTACTTGTCAACATTCTCGATATGTTCAGAATAAAAACTCCCGATGAAAAGCTTTTAAAAAGAATGGGACAAGAAATGCTTAAAAAAAAATAAAATTGACTCTTTCATCTAGACTTTACGTGTACAAAATGTTATACTACAACAGTACATAATGGAGGGTTTTATGAAAAAAATTATATTTGCTTTGAGCTTGATATTATTACTAAGCACTTGCGTTTTTGCAGTTACAATTGGAACAGAACCTCCAGCAGAATATATGAATTCTCTAAAAGAATGTAAGGTTGGAACATTTAAAACAACAGATAACGCTCTTTTTGTTGAATATATTATTAAAGGTAGAATAAACGGTAAATGCCATATCCAAACAAGTAGCCATGTTGTTCACAACGAAGAAACCTATAATTTAGCTGTTTCAATAATAAAATCATTTGGTGGTGATAAAATAAAAGATTCAGATATTCCAACAATGGAAGAAATGAATAAGCAAGCGATTCTTGAAAAAGATATTTATGCTTGTCAATTAAGTGATAAAGAAATAAATGACTTATACAATGCATATCTTAAACACGACTCTCAAAACCCTCCGGCAAAAACCGATAAAGATGGAGGTATAAGCATATCATTTAGTACTGATAAAATAAGCTCCTACGACAAATTACTTACATCTTATTATGGAACAACTTGTCAACAAATATCTGTGTAATTTAAAAATTTTAATCTAAATAATCAAGAATTTTTGTTAAATCTTTATCATCAATAATAATATTTGCTTGAGCTTTTAAAATAGGTTTTGCGCAAAAAGCAACTCGTTTTGATGCATGTTTAAACATACTCAAATCATTCGCACCATCACCAACAACAAGAGTGTTTTCAACTGAGACATTTAATAATTTCTGTAACCTTACAAGCATTTGCCCTTTGCTGTCATTAAACATCATCTCTCCCCCAACAAGACCGGTTAAAACACCTTCTTTTGAGTGTAAAAAATTGGCAAATTCAACATCCAAACCTAAGATCTCAGCAAAAAAAGTTGTAGCATTCCTAAATCCACCGGAAAAGCAAACAACAGTATAGCCCTTATCTTTTAAACCCTTCACAACTTCTTTTGCACCAGGCATCAAAGGTAAACTCTTACAAATTTTGTCAACCTTATCAACAGGTAAACCCTTTAATTGGCTTACCCGTTGTGTAAGGCTTTCAAAAAAATCCAACTCGCCACGCATTGCTTTATCAGTAACTGCTTTGATTTCTTCTTCAATACCCAATTCTCTAGCAAAAAACTCTAAAGTTTCGCCATCCATCAATGTAGAATCAAAATCAAATACGGCAAGTTTATTCACAAAAATTTCCTCTTATACTGTCAAATTTACACATTTTGGATTATGTACACCATCAATTTGTGCAATCAATCCTAATGTCTTATCATCAACCGCAGAATCAACGTTGATAACCATTATAGATTCAGTCTCGTGTTTATCATTTTTCTGAACTACGTTCATTGAGCCAATGTTAATCTCATTTTCACCAATAACTTTTGCAACTTGAGCAATCATCGAAGGTTTGTTAACGTGAGGAACAATAAGAACGTGTTTTTCCGGTCTGATACTTGTTTCATAATCATTAATCTTAACAATACGTGGAATATCTTTTGTAATCAAGGCACCTGAAACAACTGTTGATTCTTTATCAGTAATCAATTTAATTGTTAAACGACCAGCAAAATTACATTGAGATTTTGAACGTGCTGAAATTATATCAATTCCTCGTTTATTAGCAATAACTGACGCATTAACATAGTTAACACCCTCAAGATTTGAAGATAAAATACCTTTTAATACTGCAACTTCAAGCGGTTGGATATCTTTATCAGCCAAATCACCATCTGCAGTAATTTCAATTGACTTAATTACGCCATCAGTCAATTGAACAGCCAATTCACCTGAATTTTCTGCAATTTGCATATAATCTTTTACTGGTTCTAATTTATCTGGTCTTAATGATGGGATATTAACCGCACTTGATGCAGAACCTCCGCTTAAAACCTCTTTTATTTGCTCAGCAACATCAATTGCAACATTTATTTGAGCTTCCTGAGTACTTGCCCCTAAGTGAGGAGTTAAAACAAGATTACCTTCACATCCTAATAACGGACATTCAGCAATATTTGGTTCGTTTTCATAAACATCAATTGCAGCACCAGCAACATGACCAGAATTAATCGCATCTTTCAAATCATTTTCATTGATAATTCCACCTCTTGCGCAGTTAACAAGCCTTACACCTTGCTTCATTTTTGCAATAGTATCCTTATTAATCATATTAGCAGTATCTTTTGTTTTTGGAACGTGAACTGTAATAAAATCACATTTACCCCAGAAATTATCTAAATTCTCTACATATTCTCCACCGAATTTTTCAACAACTTCTTTGGATGTAAATGGATCAAATACAATAACTTTCATTCCCAAAGCTAATGCAACTTCTCCTACATGAGATCCAATTTTACCAAATCCAATTATACCAAGAGTTTTTTTGTATAATTCAGTACCAGTAAATTTACTTCTATCCCATTTACCTGCAGCTGTTGACGTTGCGGCCGGTGCAATATTTCTTGACATTGCAAGCATTAATGCAATTGTATGTTCTGCAGCAGCCATTGTATTACCATCTGGCGAATTTACAACGATTATACCATTTTGAGTAGCTGCTTCAAGATCGATATTATCAACACCAACACCAGCTCTACCAATAATTTTTAAATTTTTACCAGCTTCAATAATTTTAGCTGTAACTTTAGTCTGACTACGTACCATTAAAGCATCATAATTACCTATAACTTTCACAAGTTCATCTTCGCTCATTGTCGGCAAAAAATCTACTTCTGCAGCCTTTTTAATAATAGCACCAGCAGATTCATTAATTTTATCTGTTATTAATACTTTCATTATTTCCCCTTTATTATGCTAAATTTTCTATAACTGTTGCCACACCTTTACCAAGCTCAAATTTATATCCTAATTTGTATAAAGTAGCTTCTAAAGCGCCAACAGCCGAGATTAAATCTCTATCGCATACAAAACCTAATGTTCCCATTCTGAAAATTTTGTCTTTCAAAGCGTTTTGACCATTTGCAACAACAATGTCAAAATCTTCTTTCATAACTTTTCTAATATCTGGAACCGAAATACCTTCAGGAGGTAATATTGAAGTAATAGAGTGACTTGCATTATTATCATCTTTTACAACAAGCTCTAAACCTATCGCCCTAATAGCATTTCTTAAAGCCAAAGAATGACGTTTGTGACGAGCATTCATATTATCAATACCTTCTGATTTAATCATTTCTAGAGCTTTATCTAAACCTGCAAAAAGATTAACTGCAGGAGTGAACGGTGTTGAATTAGCTTGAACAGATTTTCTATGAGCTGCCCAGTCCCAGTAAAAGCTTGGGTATTTACACTCTTCATAAACCTTCCACGCTCTGTCATTTGCAACTAAAAATGCTAAACCAGGTGGAATCATAAATCCTTTTTGTGAACCTGATACTAATACATCAATGCCCCATTCATCAGGTCTGCATTCCATAGCACAAACAGAAGTTACACCATCAACAACAGATAATGCACCATGTTCTCTAATTATAGAGCACAAAGTTTTGATATCATTAGCTGCACCGGTTGAAGTTTCACTATGAGTTAATGTAACTATTTTAATTTTCTTTTCAGTATCTTGAGCCAATCTTGCTCTTAATACCTCAGGATCAATAACTTCTCCTGTCGGAACTTCAATCTTTTCAACTACAGCCCCACGAGTAGCAGCAATTTTAGCCCAACGATTTCCAAAATTACCTAGAACTAAAGATAATACATGGTCACCTTCATTAACAAGATTTTCTAAAGCCGCACACATAGCACCTGTGCCACTCGATGTAAAGACAAAAACATCATTTTGAGTTCTAAAAACATACTTCAAATTTGCATAAACATTTTCTAAAATTTTCGAAAATTCACCACTTCTATGTCCTATAGGATGTTTAGCAATTTCTAGCATTACACTTTCCGGAACCGGTGTAGGTCCTGGAATCATTAAAAAAGTTTTGTCTTTCATCTATACTCCTCCCCATGCGCTCAAAACTTACATGATGTAATAGATGTATTCTATCATATAATTACCAATATAGACAAAGTGATAAGTTTTTTATCATAATTTGTTAACGTATGTAAAGCTTTTTTAAAATTTTGTCAATTTTTATTTTTAGGAATGTTTGATATAACACAATAACAAATAAAGAAAGAAAGGAAATGTCTTATGTACGTTAACAACTCTTCACCTAGCTTTGGTTCTACTAAAGTATTTTTGTCTGGAGATACACCTGTTATAAATAAATTTACAAATAAGGTTTCTGAATATTTTGAGCTAAAAGGTTATGCGGGCAAAAATTTTTCAGAAAATCATCAACTTGTTGCTGATCAAATAGATTTTTCTCAAGCAGCAATCCTACCAAGTAAAGATGGACTTGTGTTTATTGGCAAAGATGGTGGAGAAGGCGGTGCTGATAAATTTATTGCTAGACTTTTAAAAGAGGCTTTCCCAAATGCTAAAATTGAACATACAGAAAATATTGCACCAATAAAATTAGATGGACCAACAATAGATTTAAACATATAAAAAAAAGACGCTTGAGAAATCAAGCGTTTTTATTACCTCTTTAATATATAAATATATCCTTAAATTTCAAACAAGCTATGTAACCTTGCTCGAATATCTTCTTCTTCTAATTCTTCTGTTAAACGGTTTAAGTCTATAGCCATTTGATAATAATTTGCGGCATCATTTGTAAATCCCATTTCTTGACTTGCTCTTCCTGCATTAAAATATGCCAAAGTATAATTAGGATTTAGGGCAATTGCTTCCTCAAAATATTCCAAAGCCTCTTCTGCATCCATCAAACCATCCAAGTACAAAATTCCTAAATTATTTTGAGCATATTCATTTTCAGGATTTATTTCTACCGCTTTATGATATGCTACAAGAGCTTCTTCCAAATAATCCTTTTCCCAAAGAGCAATACCTACTTTTGAATAAGCTCTAAAATCATCTGGATTCAATGTTATAGCATCACAATAAGTTCTAATTGCTTTATCCAAGTCATAATCAGCCATATAAATATCACCTAAAGCAATATATAAATCATAATTTTTAGGATCTAATATAATTCCCGCTTGGTATGTTGATACAGCTGCTTCAACATTACCTTTAGACTCAGCATAAATTGAGCCCAAAGCCTGACATACAATAGATGTCCACTCAGCATCAGGATTTATTGAAATAGCTTTTTGATAGTGTTCGATAGCATCATCATACAATTCAGCTTTTGCATATGCATAGCCTAAAGAATTATTAAAAAATGGATTTTCAGGATCTCTATCAACTGCAAGTTTAAATGCACTAATAGAATTTAATTTATCTTCTTTTGACATGTATAAATGTCCAAGTTCATAATAAATCTGCGCTGTATCAATATCAAATTCTAATAATTTTTCATAACAATCAATAGTTTCTTCGGTATTATCTGGGAAATAAGTTTGTAAAATTGTTGCTAATTTTACTAAAATTTCACGATTCATTGGATTAGCTTCTAAAACTTTTCTATAGCATTCAACAGTTTTATCAATATCCTTATTTTTTAACGCAAGATCACCCATTCTATTATAAAAATAATCAGAATGAACAGTTGTATCAATTGCCTGCTGGTATAGCTTTTCCGCAGAGTCATACATCTTAAATTTTTCTAAAAATTTACCAACAGTATTGTATGTAAAAATAGAAGCATCACTTGTCATGTTTTTATAAAACATTTTCATAGTTGGTCTATCCCATGCCAACATAACACTACCAGTTAAGAAATAATATAAAAATCCAACATAATCTTTGTAAGAGCCATTCTGAGAATTAATTTTTTGCAACAACGATTGTGACAAAATCATTCTTGGTCTACCAGATGTTAACGGATTCATTGATATTGCTGTTTTAAATTCTTTTTCCGCTGAAGAATAGTCTTCCGCTAATTGCATAAAATACCCAGTATAAAGTCGTGCATCTTTATTTTTCGGGGATAAAGATATTGCAGTTTTACACTGTTCAATAGCAGTATTAACACTAATTTGCCCCTGTTCCCACATTAATGTTGCCAATCTATAATAGGATTCAGGAATAGTAGGGTCATATTTAACAGCATCGACATAATGCTCTACAGCTTCTTGTAGATCATTATTTTTCTGACCGATTAAATATTTTTCATGAGCAATCCTAGCCTTCTCTAGTGAATCTTTTGCTCTTAGTTTATTTTCGATGTTGTCCGTGCCTATCATCGGCATTAGTACTTGTTCTGACATTTTTCGCCCCACTACAATATATAAATTTACATGTAGTGTCGGGTAAAAATTTTAGAACTTTAATAAAAAACTAAAAATCTCCTCTAAATAGAGGAGATCTTATAATCTTTAAAAACATTTACTTTAAATTTTTAATAATTTTCTCAGTAAACTCTGAGGTTGATAACACGCCACCTAAATCTCCGGTTTTATCACCTTGCGCCAAAGTCATAAACAATGCTTTTTCAATTTTTTCGGCATAATAATTTTCACCAATATATTTTAGCATTTCAACAGCTGACAATAAAAGAGCCGTAGGATTAGCTTTATTTTGACCCTTAATATCCGGAGCTGAACCATGAACTGGTTCAAAAACAGCACACTCTGCACCGATATTAGCCCCTTGAGCAACCCCTAAACCGCCAATTAAACCCGCAGTTAAATCTGAAACAATATCACCATACAAATTTGGTAAAACTAATACATCAAATTTTGTTGGATCTTGAACTAATTGCATACATAAATTATCAACCAGAATTTCTCTAGCCTTAATTTGAGGATAACTTTGTGCAACTTGTCTAAAAACATCCAAAAACAAACCATCAGAAAGCTTCATAATATTTGCTTTGGTAACAACGCAAACCTCATGCCTGTTATTTTTTACAGCATAATCAAAAGCAAATTTGCAAATTCTTTCAGATGCCTGACGAGTAATAATTTTTATACTATGAGCTGTGTTTTCATCAATCTTTTCTTCTATACCAGCATACAAATCTTCAGTATTTTCACGCACAACAACCAAATCAACATTTTCAAATCTAGTTTTAACCTCTGGTAAATTTTTACACGGTCTCAAATTTGCATATAAATCCAATTCTTTTCTTAACTGTACATTTACAGACCTAAAACCTTTACCAATAGGAGTTGTAACAGGAGCTTTTAGCGCTATTTTATTTTTCTTGATAGATTCCAAAACTCTATTTGGAAGAGGGCTGCCTTCTGTTGCTATTACATCTTCACCCGCAGTTTGAACATCCCACTCTATATCCAATCCACTTGCTTGAATTATTTTCACAACACTATCTGAAATCTCTGGACCAATTCCATCACCATTAATCAATGTTATAGTACGCATAATAAAAACCTCCATCTAATAGCTTAATTATACTATAAAGAGGAGGGAAATAAAATTTGTAGGGGAAAAATAAGTTTATGAAAATTTTTAGAAATCTATCCTGAGAAGGTTTTATATGATCTATCAATATTTTTTGACATAGCACTTTTTACAGATTCATACTCTGTTTGTAATGTATTATGTTCAATATCAAGACTTTTTATTTTGTTTTCATATCTTTTATCTTTTGCTGAAATCTCATTATTTTTCTTCTCATATTCTGCCTCAGCTTTTGATACTGCTGCCTCATCATCAACTTCAGTAAAATCAATACATGAACCATATTCAATAGGTGTCCAACTAATACCTCGTAGTTTTACACTGAATGGTTTTGATTCGTTTTCAATCAAATTTGCAGAATCAGAATATGCTGAATACTCTAAAGATATTACACCTTGTGTTAGGGCATCTTGAATCCAGCTTTTACTTGAGCCTAATTTAGGATCTAATACTGAATAATTTGTCGCATTAGCACCTTGTAACGATTTATCACTAGATGCTCCATTCATTTTGTACCATAAATTTGTATACCACTGAGCTTTTGTTGCATCACTGTATTTAAATGCTTCTTCCACAGAATCACAACCTAAGTCCTCAGCTTCCATCAAAAATTCTTCCAATACATCAAAATATTTTAAAGAATTTTTATAAAGTTCTGGATCTGACGCAGCAACTTGCGATTGAATCCACTTATCATAAGATAACGAATTTGAATAATCAGCTTTTGCTTCAGCTAATTTAGTAGCTACACTATTCAAATCCACCTCTAAACCTGTATCATAAAGAGCTTTAACTCGATCATATTCAGATAATGCATCCATATAATTATTATAAGAATTATATTTCACTTTCTGATAATATTCATCAGATTTTAATTCATTACCGTTAGAGTCAATATAAGTTTCTCCTTTTTTAGAATTTAGAGCAGCTTCCCAAATTTTTAAATATTCTGCAACACCACCATCTTCAGGTAAGGTATCCGGATTTAACTTTCTAGCATTTTCTGCTAGTGTCTCAGTTTTGTAAACTTTTTCAACTCCATAAGCGTTTAAAAACGCCTCTAAATTAGCAGATTTTTCAAAATTCTTCGCATCTAAAGATGAAACCATCAATTGACCATTTGCGTTAATAATCGCATATTGATTTTTCATATCTGAATATTGATATAACGCATTTGCTGTCAAATCTTGAGTTATTGCAGCGCCTTGATCATCATAAGTAACAAATTGCAATTGTCTTGCATTTAATGCAGAAATATACTCATCACTTACCTGCTGAGATTGAATCGCTAATCTCATTTTTGCATTGGAAATCTGTTGAGATTCATATTCATTTGATGTCAATCTCGCCGTAATTGTTAATAATCTAGCTTGTGATGCTGATATTCCCATTGCTTAAAACAATCCTTTCATAACTTATTTCTATATATATCGGCACAAGCTCAAGTTTTCTTTAATTAATTTACCTATTTATTAAGAATTGTAACAAAATTTATATAAAGTGAATATAAAAAGTCAATAAATTTTTATTGGAATTTTTTATATATATGTAAGAGTTAAATAAAGAAAAAGAAATTTATTTTATAGTTTAATTAAGATTTAAAATTAAGAGAGGACAAAACTATGGCTACAATGCTATTATTTTCTGATGCAGTAACAAGCGCATATAAAGATACATCTAAAGCTTTGAAAGAAGTTGAATTTAGTGATAAAAGAGTTGTTAAAAAGACATTAACTCAGATGATGAAACAATCGTTCTTCCACGGTGCAAATCGTTACGGAACAAATTTTATTGCCTAGAGTTTAATTAGCTCGTTGGAAATTAGGAAAAAAGGAAAACACACAATAAGGAATTAGGATAGATTTTGAATTAGGAATAATTAACAGACCGCAAATGCGGTCTTTTATTTTATTGTTATTAAAATAATCTCTTTAAAACTTCGAATTCATATTCTTTTGTCCAACCTAATTCTTTTTTATCCTCCGGAGTTAATTTTTTATACAATTCATACATATAATCTACCTTATAATAAGCGACATAATCTCTAAGCTTTAACTCTGGGTGAGAAACTTCAGCTTTTGGATTAAATACTTCATTTAATAATAAGTAATCACTAGTTCGATCCGTTCCGTATTCGCAACCAATATAAAAATAACCTTTTTGCAAAAATTTAATATAATTTATGAACTCATTCATAGACTCTCTTGATTCTTTTTGAAATTCTGAAATAAGAGCACTAATATATTTTTTATCATTTTTCAAATCTATTGGACTACAATAACGCAACTCTTCTTTCAAATATTCACTTAAAGATTGAAAAGCAGGCTCTGACCATATCCCCGTAAGACATCTTCCAAATGCAGGTGAGAGGTATTCTAAACCTGCAGCTTTCGCTTCATGCCTATATTTAGTATAACCGACCAAATCAACAACTCGTTCTATACCACATTTTTTCAACACCGGCAAACAGTCCGAATGATTAACTAAAGTAGCACCTCTAAAACACTTTTGCATAGAATCAATTGGCTTTACATTATAAACAGGGATACTCATCATTGTCTTATAATCAACAACTTTAGGTTTTTTAGCCATAGATTTTAATAATGCGTCTAATTGATAATCCGTTAATCGTCGTTCTTTATCATAAAATTTTTGATAAGGCATATAATTATCTTCATGCCATTTTCTTATAGCATCTCTATTAGTTTTCGAAACGCTATCATCATAACCTAATACATTTTCGTTATTTTTATTTGATTTAAAATTAATCGAAGTATTTATTGAA
>JAZLBN010000039.1:0-2620 GCA_045613725.1 Candidatus Gastranaerophilaceae bacterium | reverse complement strand
TTACTATCTCTCCTTAACGTAATCAAAACAATTCATAATGAATTGTAGATATCTTTATTAATTAGAAATTCTCAATAAGTCGTAATATGTCTAGAAAATAACACTATTTTATTGTCTTATATTACTGACGTATAATATAATATCAAAAAAATACAAACTGTCAATAATCCCACTTGCATTTTAACGAATGTGGAAGTGGTGCTTATAAAAGCTCTTATTGTCTATTCCAAGTTCTGCGAGAACTACGTTACTTTCGTTATCATACCCAAAGTTCTTGGTTCTATGCTGGCTCTGTAAACAGTCCTAATGGGAGGGACAGTCAACCATCATAATATAGACGAAGGGAAACAAACTTTTAAGGGGGAATATATTTTAGTTGTATTCAGATGAAAAAAAGAAGTGTTATTTCTTGTTTTTTGAGGTGGGAGACTTCTTGAAAAAAATAGGTAAAAAGTAATGTCTGAGGAAAGTACCTTGACAATTTATTGCTTAAGATAGTTATAATAAAAAAAATTCTAATCACGAAAAAGAGGTTATAAGAAATGGCAGATATTTTAGATATTCTAAAAGATCAATTAAAAGAAAAAAAAATAAAAATTGTATTACCTGAAAGTAATGACGAAAGAATTTTTGAAGCTGCAGTTAAGTTAGCAAAGGAAAAAATTGTTGTACCTGTTTTATTAGGTAATAAAGAGGAATTAGAAACGAAGCTGACAGCTGCAAATGTTGATTTAGCTGATTGTATTGTTTATTCAATGGAGGATGCAGAAACTATTTCTAAACTTGCTACAAAGTTTGTGGAAATTAGAAAGGGTAAAGCTACAGAAGAACAAGCAGCTGACTTAATGAAACAAGTAAATTATTTCGGAACGATGTTAGTAAAAGAAGGATTAGCTGATGGGTTAGTAAGTGGTGCTATTCACTCTACTGCTGATACAGTTAGACCAGCATTACAAATTATTAAAACAAAACCAGGCGTATCTAAAACAAGTGGTGTATTTATTATGGTACGTGAGGATGAAAAATACATTATGGCTGATTGTGCAATCAATATTGCACCTACAAGTCAAGATTTAGCAGAGATTGCTATTGAATCTGCAAAAACTGCTAAAGCATTCGGCATTGAACCAAAAGTAGCAATGTTAAGCTTCTCAACAAAAGGTTCAGCTGTTTCTGATGAAACATTAAAAGTGAGTAAAGCAGTAGAAATTGCAAACGAATTAGATCCTTCTATCGTATTAGATGGTGAGTTCCAATTTGATGCAGCATTCGTTCCAAGTGTTGCAAAACAAAAAGCTCCAAATTCAGTTATCCAAGGGGATGCAAATGTATTTATTTTCCCAAGCTTAGAAGCAGGAAACATCGGTTACAAAATTGCTCAACGTTTAGGTAATTTCCAAGCAATTGGTCCAATTTTACAAGGACTAAACGCACCTGTAAATGATTTGTCACGTGGTTGTTCAAGTGATGATGTTTATAAATTATCTATTATTACAGCGGCGCAATGTTTATAATCTAAAATGAATATTTTAAGTCTGTAGACAAGCTTATTCAAGTTTAGCTACAGGCTTTTTTTTAAGTATCTACGGTCCTTACTCCAACCTGAGAAGAGAAATATAGAATCGCTATACGGATCTAATTCGAAAGAATCTTGAATGAGTGTTGCAAGACCATCGATGCCTTTACACATATCCGTCTTCCCACAAATAATATAGATATTTTGCACGCTCGTAAAATCATGCTTCATCGACTTTTCAACTCCTTCAGAATGGTTTGAATGATGCATTCATCTATGCCATTGAAGAATGCTATTTCAGCTACAGCTGTTTTAATAACACAACTCGGTGAAGCTATATCACGAGAAGAACGAAACGTGGTAGATTCAGTTGGGAGGGGATCAAGTTTAACTGGGACGATGGTTAATCTATTTGTGGACGTAGAAATGGCACCTCCTTTGATTGATACGTTTATCTTACCGGAGGTGCCTGGAGTTTTATATGCGTTATTTGATTACGGGCTTACCTTCATTCAAAAAAATAATAAAAAAACGCATAAGTCAAGCCGACTTATACGTTTATTTTAGGCGTTTTAATTCAGAATGTTTCTGGTCTAAATGGTAAATAAACGCAAAAACTTCTGCTACTGCTTGATATAATTCTTCAGGGATCGATTCATTCAAATCCAGTTGTCCCAAGAGTTGAACGAGATTTGGGTCCTCATGAATCGGGACATCATAGAGTGTCGCTTGCTGTAAAATATTCTCAGCAATTTTCCCTTTACCTTTTGCTATAACTTTAGGACCAGTCGATTCCGACGGGGTATAAGATAACGCAATTGCCTCTTTTCGTGCAAATTTCTTCTCGTTCTTACGCGAATATCCACCGAATTTGTATTTTCAATTTCATTTTGTGACTTTTTTATGACATTATTCGCTGCTGTTTTAGCAAGATTTTTAACAAAAATACCAGATAAGTGATATTCTTTATCCAAAAGTCCCGATTTTAACGATTGTTTTAGTGAATCTGCCAAAAGATTTAGTTGTGGATTATCATTAAATACCGTAATCGTCACAATTCGATTTTGGACTTGCATATCAATAACGGTCTCTTGTAGTGATTCC
>JAZLBN010000038.1:0-16164 GCA_045613725.1 Candidatus Gastranaerophilaceae bacterium | reverse complement strand
TGCTGCAGGTTTGTATGAATACAAAGATGGTCAGTTTTTAGAAACTGAAGAATCAGGAAAACCTTTATTAGGTTGTGGTGAAATCCGTTCAGGTTTATTGGAGTTATCAAACTCTGATTTTAAGGGAAATATTTCATATTACCAAATGGCAAAATTGCAAATGGAAGTTGTAAATAAATTGATTTCTTCAAACAAAGAATTATTACAACAAGCAATGCAAATGGTAAGTAGTTCATAGTTTTTTGAGCTACTGTAAGAGGTTTAAGTTATAAAATAAAGATTAAACTCCATTTTATTACAAGAGGCATTTTATGCCTCTTTTTTGTATCTTTTTGCGAAATATGTATTTACTTTTTCTAATAAAAATTGTAAAATATAAAAATGACAAAGAGTTTATAGTCAGTTAAAAGGAGTTTATTATGGATCATTTGAAAGTTGCAATTGGGTCTGATCATGGTGGTTTTAGATACAAAGAAAGTATAATTGATTACTTAAAAGTAAGAAATATCGAATATACTGATGTTGGAACTTATACTCCTGAATCTTGTGATTATCCGGAAATTGCAAGAAAAGTTGCAGAATTGGTTAGAACTGGTAAAGTAGATCGTGGTATTTTGGTTTGCGGAACAGGTATTGGTATGTCAATTGCAGCAAATAAAGTTCATGGTATAAGAGCTGCGTTGTGTTCTGATACATATTCAGCAAGGGTTTCAAGAGCTCATAATAATGCAAATATTTTATGTATTGGTGAACGTGTAATTGGTGAACACTTAGCTTTAGATATTACTGATATTTGGTTAAAGACTGGATTTGAAGGTGGTAGACATAAGCGTCGTGTCGATATTATTGAATAAGAAAGGTAAATTTATTTAGATGGAATTAGAATCGCATAAATTTGCGTGTATAGTTGCGCAGATTTTGGATGATAAATTGGCAAAAGATATAACAATATTAAACATAAGTAATGTATCTTCTTTAGCAGATTACTTTGTTATAGTCACAGGGGATTCAACTCCGCATGTAAAATCTTTGATGGAAACAGTTAAAGACAAGGTTAAAACAGATTTTACGAGATTACCTATAAGACAAGAAAATGATGTAAAAAATCGTTGGAACTTGATAGATTACGGAGATGTTGTTGTACATATTCTACATAAAGAAGAACGTGAAACATATGCTATTGAAAAATTTTGGAACCACGCTTATAGTATTCAAGAAAATGAATGGCGAGAGGTTGCAAAAGATTTTAGTCAATATAATAAATAATAAAAAACGGGACTTTGTCCCGTTTTTTATGTCTTTTATGCTATAGTTATTTTATGGGGCAAGATTATAAAAAATTATTGAATAAAAAGAAGAAAAAATATTGTGATGTTAAAACTATGGGCGTTAACATCGATAAAAATGAGTTTTATGAAATTATAATGTCGAATTCTGCTCATCCAGAGAATGTGCAAAAGAAGTAATTAATTTATTATATTTAAAATGCTTTACAACTAACTACCATTGTAATATAATTATTGTGGTTAAGTTTATTTTTTAATAGATGAGGAAGTAGAAGATGAAAAAATTATTAGCAAGCTTATTAGTAGGTGGTTTTATCGCTTGTGGCGTTCCTGCTTTAGCTTATCAAGGTATTGACGATGTATGTCAAAACTACTGGGCTCAAACTGAAATTGCTGCAGTAGTTAGTGATTCTGTTATGACTTTGACTGATGGTAATTTTAATCCAGAAGCACAAATGTCAAGAGTAGAATTTGTAAAAGCTTTATTAAAAGTATTAGGTCAAGAAAATTTAGAAGTTACATCAAAAATTAATTTCTCTGACGTAGCTGAATCTTCTGATATCTATGCTCCAATCGCAAGATCAGAAGCTTTAGGTTTGGTATACGGTTATCCAAATGGTACTTTCCAACCTAACAAAGCTGTTTTAAGAGATGAAGCTCAATCAGTAATTAGCCATATTACAATTGATGCAGATGTGGATTCTTCTATAGTTTCTAAATTTGCAGATGCTGATAAAGTTCCTGCATGGGCAAACAATGTTTATGCAAAAACATTATCTTATGGTATCTATGTAAATCATCCAAATGAAAACGAATTAAGACCTACAGAAGAATTAACAAGAGCAGAAGCTGCTGTATTATTATACAGATTAAGACAAAGATTAAATCTTGTTAGAACTGAGTATGTAAGTGAATCAGTTTTAGGTACAGAACACTTAAATGTTTCTAAAAAAGCTGAATCAAATGAAGTTGTTATTACTAACTTAAGAAACATTATTAAAGAAGGTAACGTACTTGAAATAGCATTTAATGATCAATTTAAATCAAAATTAAGTGCTGCAGGTGATCAAATTACATTCACAAATCCTGAAGATATCGTAACTGAAGAAGGTACATTATTGTTCCCAGCTGGTTCAACTTTCTATGGTTCTGTGTTAGAAATTAAAGATCCACAATGGTTCAATAAAAATGCTAGAGTTTATGCTCAAATTACAAAAGTAGTTACACCTTGTGGTAAAACTGTTGACTTGAATGCAAAACCATTCTACAAAAATTATGAATTAAAAGAAGGTCCTTGGATGACAGCTGGTAAGATTGCACTTTACACTGTTGGTGGTGCTGCAGTTGGTACTGGTGCTGGTGTAGGTTTTTCATTTATTCCTGATCCAGATAAAGTAGGTACTGGTGTTGCTATTGGTACTCCAGTTGGTGCTGGACTTGGTTTGGTTACAGGTTTAATCACTCCTGGTTTAAACTATAACGCTAAAGCTGGCGAAGAAATTCAAGTAATTTTACTTGATGATGCAAGTATTGCAAAATAGTCTTTAGCAAAAAGAAAATAAAAAACCGATTAGATTTTTCTAATCGGTTTTTTTATGCGTTTTACTTAGGTAATTAGTTTAATGAATTATGTCCAATTGTATATAGTATTAAAAATTAAAACTTTTAAAATAAAAATGTAATCAATGTGTATACCCAGTTAAACAATAGGAGATAGTATGAAAAAATTATTGACTACATTTGGTTTGTTAGCATTTTTAACAATTCCTGCGCAAGGTGCGTTTGCATGGACTTATGATGGTGTGGGTAGTTTAAATCCTTTTACGAATTTTGGAAGAAATAATAATTGTGGATGTGAAAAAGTTGAAAAATGTAAAAAGCCAAAATTAACAAAATGCGAAAAGTTACATGGCGTTAAGGTGAAAAAGGGAATCGTTTGTGGTTGTGCTGCGCCTATAAAAGTTTATTATAAAGAGTATCCGACACGACAAAAATGTGCAAATTGTGAAAGAAGTTTTTAATTTACTTCCTTGGGGATAAAAACATTAGAGGTATAAGAAAATCTTATACCTCTAATATATTAAATAAATTATTTTAGTATTCTATATTTTTAAGAGCTTGGAAAATTTTATCAGTGATTTGTTGAATATATTCTTGACTAACTAATCCATTGATAACTGCATCTGAAATTTGATAAGCTGGTCGAATATATTGTTGCGCAGTTTTATTAACATCTGCGAATTGTAAATCTGCAGCTTCTCCAGACTTGCCACGTTCAGCGGCTCTTTTATACCAGCGTTCTTTGATAACTTCAAGAGGAGTGAATACATAGACTTTTACATCCATAATGTCTCTAACGCCTTCGTTAAGAACATATAATCCTTCTGTTAAAATAACTTTTGCTGGTTTTTTTTCATCTCCATTAGGGTCTGATTCGCAAGTAACGAAATTATATCTTGGTGATTTTATTGTTAAACCTTCTTTGAGTGATACTAAATGGTTTTTCATAAGGTTTAAATCAATAACATCAGGAGTATCAAAGCTAAATCCTGTTTTAAATAGTGCTTCGTAACTACCAGCTTCTTTAAGTTCTTTAGACGTATCTTTATAGTAGTCATCGCAACGTATTACTGTGTAAATTCCTTCTGTATTATCTTTTACGCATGCTTTTATTGTATTATCGACAAATACTGTTTTACCAGATGCACTTTCGCCTGTAATCCCGATTAGGAAAGTTTGTTTTTTTTCAAGAACAACTTTTCTTGCGATATTCATAATCAGATTATCTGAAATCTTTAAAAATAAAGGTTGTTCTTGTTTTTTATCTTCTTCTAGAATTTGTTTTAAACTGTCGACAATTTTAGAGATAATTTCCATATCTCGTCGGTTTGAATAATAATCATAGCTTGTCATTTCAAAATCTTTTAACATCGATACTTCCTTTTGCAAACATGTTAATATTTTACTTTAAAATTTTTTAAAGCTCCATAAATAATGAAATTTTGTAACAAAAAATTTAAGATTATTAAAGTTTTAGAAAAATGTGCCGATATATAATTTGTAAAGATAAATAGGAGTATAATTTATGTATCAAGATGAAGTATTTGATAGTGCACTAAAAGAAGTTAGAGAAGAGAGTTATGCAGAATTAAAAACTGAAGTAAAAACAGTTGAAAGATTAATAGAACGATTACTAACTCAGTTATTAGAATGTTCCGCATCTGTTTCAGAACGTGATTTTCATGTATGTGGAGTATAGATTAAAAATGTAGCGAGCCGTTTTTATTAAAAACGGCTCGCATTGGTTTTTAGGGAAATTTAATACTGATATTGGGGATTTATGTATCCAGTGTTGATGAAAGGATTTGTATAAGTTCCAAAGAGTTGTTGATAAAAGATGTCATTTGTATATTGTCCACCTTGTGTTGTGTTTAAAAATGGATTTGATACTGTGTTAAATGCGTATGGGTTGTATAATCCTGTTTGATATGTTGGGTAATTGTACGCAAGTGTTGGATCATATGCTTGTTGTTGATTAACTTGTTGTTGAGGATTATATTGTTGTTGATTATCAGTTATGTTTTGTGATTGTTGAACTGTTGTTTGATTTTGCATGTATTCTAGTTCTGACAATATTGCTTGTTCAACTGCTTGGATTGGATATCCTTCATCTTGTAGAGCTTGAATTTCTTCTTGTGTAAATCCATATTCTAAAAGTTTTTGAATATCTTCTTTAGAGTATTGGAAAGTTTCGGCTTGAGCTTGAGCTTGAGCTTGCTCTTGAGCTAGAGCTTCTTCTTCGGCTTTTTTCTCGGAGTGAGTTTTACCTCTTACGAACATTCCGGCAATACCACCAACAACGCTACCGATAAGTGTTCCGACGCCAGGGCAGATTGCAGACCCGATTGCTGCGCCTGCGGCCATGCAACCTAATTCAACGCCTGCGCCACCAATTTCTTTCATCCCAGCTTTAAATCCACCGTCTTTAAATGCACTTACGATATTTGGAGTTTCAAGTGCGATTGTTAATACAGCACCAATTAAAGGCATCTTTTTAGCTAATGCTTTTCCGCCTCCTTTTAATCCTGCCCATAAACCACTTTTACCTGCGGCTTTTGCAGTTGCTGATGCTGCTTTATAACTTTTTGCAACAGATCTAGGTGTGCTTTTTAGGTTTTTCCAAACTCGAGTAAAGAAACCTCCATTTTTAGATTGTCTTGCTACGTGTTTTTCTAATGCATGAAAACCAGCTTTCCCTTTTGTAAACAATGATCCTTTTTGGTGACGCATTGCGTTACCAATTACTTCTGATGTATCACCTAATAATGCATCTGGTGCAACTTTTACAATTCTTTTTCCATAACCAATGGCACTTTTGCCACCTTTAATGATAGTGCTTACTAATCCCATTTTCTTTCCCCTATTAATCTGTGTGTTTTCCCCTATATTCATATAAAGTATTTTTCAATTTGGAAATTGATTAATTGTAAATAAATGTAAACAAAAATATCTGACATAAGTTGTTTATGTCAGATATTTTCTGTTGTTATGGTGATATGACAATTAAGGGATTAGTTGTGATTGAGGTTGGATATATTGTTGTTGTGGTTGTAAACCGTATGGATTTGTCATCATATTTTGAGCTAATTGATTAAAATCGATATTTCTTGCCATAATGTCATCTGCATATTGGAATGGGTTCAAGTCCATTGAATTTGTCATTCCTCCCATTGCATATGGATTAACCATAGGGTTTGTGTTTGGAACTTGGTAAGGGTTTGTTGTTGGGTTTGAGTAAGGATTATAAGTTTGTCCACCTTGGAATGGAATTTGACCTTGAGGGTATTGTTGCTGTTGTTGTTCAATAGCTTCTTGTTGAGCAGCTTCAGCTTCAGCAACTTTTTCTGAATATGTTTTTCCAACAACTTTACTAGTTAACCATTCGCCAGCAATCCAACCGATCATTGTACCAATACCAGGACAGATTGCAGAACCGATTGCTGCGCCAACACCACCACCAGCTAATCTAGCACCTGCTTTACCTAGTTCTTTAACTCCTTGGCCAATTCCTTGTTCTTTTGAAGCTTTAACAATATTTGGAATTTCAAATCCAATCATCATTAATGCACCGATTAGTGGCATGTTTTTGCCTAAACCTTTGAAAAATCCTTTAGTTCCACCTAAGATTTTGCCAACTAAACCTTTTTTTGCTCCAGCTTTTACACCAGCTTTTGTTAATGAGCTTATTCTGCCAAGGTTACTTGTAATTCGGGTGAAGAATCCTACTTTTGCGCCATTTGCTGCGATTGATAATTTTTCTGTCGCTTTTACACCGTTTTTTGCAGCTTGAAATATTGAACCGCCACCTTTTACTGTTTCTCTAATTGCTTTACCTGCGGTTTCAGCACCATTGCCTAAAACCAAATCTGGCAATACTTTGGCTACACGTTTTGCGCCTGACATAATTGCAGAAATACTTACCATAATTTACCTACCTTAAAAATTAATACTAAAATCTAACCTACATGTATATAAACAATTTCTATTTATAAAAATTGCTAATTGATATTTTTTTATTAATAATTGTTAATATTTTATATTTTGAAAATGTAAATAGGGTATTTTTATCAAACGAGAAGGTTTGGATTGTTTCGGGGTGGGGTAAATGTATTTTCCCCTCACCCACCCCTCTCCCGTAAACGAGCGAGGGGATAAAATTAATGTTTGTCATCTTGAGTAGAATAATCTTGTAAAGGGGGTAAATATTGTGTATATTAATAAGCGTAGAACTATTTTTTAATAAGGAGAGAAAAAGAGTATGAAACGTACAAATAGCTTGAAATTTGGGGGGATAACTCTTAAAGCACATAAAACCTCTGGTTTTACACTAGCAGAGGTATTGATTACATTGGGTATTATTGGTGTGGTTGCAGCGATGACAATACCAAACTTGATTGCAAATACTAATGGTGCAAAATACAGGTCTCAATTTAAGAAAACAATATCGACATTAAATCAAGTTGGTCGTATGTCTAAAGCTCAATATGGCTTTAGTTTTGGTGATCATGAGGGATATGGTATGCCTTTTGAAGATTGTGCTGCAGCTCATCCGGATAACCATATGAACCTTTGTGCTATATTTAATGGTACATTATCTGGGCATACATTTTTAGGTGATGTTTATGAAGTGGGTGAAACAGAATGGGGTAATAAAGTTTCTACTGAAGTAAGAAAATTACATAATAACTTTTATCAGTCAAGTTCGGTTTTCTATCAATTAGCTGATGGATCAATTATTTATATGCATGATTCAAGTAAATGTCAACTTGAGCCAGGGCAGTCCAAAAGTGTGTTGATTGAAAACGCATGTACAGGATTTATTGATGTAAACGGAAAGACTCTTCCTAATAAGATGGTAACTTGTTCTATTGGTACAACAAAATATGTAGGTGAATCAGGATATAGTGATTGTATTGTAAAAAACAATGCGACTAATATGACGGATATTTTCCCAATTATTTATTATAATGATACTGTTGAGCCAGCTTCAAATGCAGCTATATATGTTTTGAATACTGCAAAATAGTTTTTATCTATTCAATAAAAAAAGGACTCTAAATAATTAGAGTCCTTTTTCTATCGAAATTATTTATTTCTTATTTTTTAGATGCTGAATAGTAATCTCTTACTACACCTTCAAATGCGTCGATGTAGATTTGTTTCATATCAGTCATAATTGGATATACTGGGTTAGCACCTGTACATTGATCGTCAAATGCTAATTCTACCATTTCATCTAATTTAGCGTAGAATTGTTCTTCAGTTACGCCGAAGTCTTTGATTGAATTAGGAAGATTTAATTTCTTCATTAATTCATCAACTGCATTGATTAACAATTCAACTTTTTCATCCTCATTTTTACCACCTAAACCTAAATTGTCAGTGATTTGAGCATATTTAGCTTTAGCGTTAGGGAATTTGTATTGAGGGAATGTTGCTTGTTTTTTAGGACAATCAGAAGAGTTGTATTTGATTACTTGTCTGATTAACAATGCGTTAGCAACACCGTGAGGAACGCTAAACATAGCACCTAATTTGTGAGCCATTGAGTGGCATAATCCTAAGAATGAGTTTGCGAATGCCATACCAGCGATAGTTGCTGCATAGTGCATTTTTTCTCTAGCGATAGGATCATTAGCACCTTCGTTGTATGATCTTTCTAAGTATCTGAAGATCAATTTTGTAGCTTCTAAAGCATTAGAGTTTGTGAAGTTAGTAGCCATACAAGATACATAAGCTTCGATTGAGTGAACTAATGCGTCGATACCTGAAGCTGAAGTTAAGCCTTTTGGCATACCATCAACGAAGTTAGGGTCAACGATAGCCATATTAGGTGTTAAAGCGTAATCTGCAATCGCATATTTTACGTGAGTTTCATCATCTGTAATAATTGCGAATGGAGTAACTTCTGAACCTGTACCTGAAGTTGTAGGAATAGCAACCATTGTAGCTTTTTTACCAAGATCAGGAATTCTACAAATTCTTTTTCTGATATCCATAAATCTCATAGAGATATCTTCAAAGTTTGTTTCAGGTTGTTCATACATTAACCACATAATTTTAGCTGCGTCCATTGGAGAACCACCACCTAATGAAATGATAACATCAGGTTCGTAAGGTCTGATAATTTCCATAGCTTGGTTAATTGTAGATAGAGTTGGATCTGGTTTAACATCAAAGAAGATTTGATAGTCAATACCGATTTCATCCAAGATATTTGTTACGCTGTAAACCGCACCAGAGTTGAATAGGAATCTGTCTGTTACGATAAATGCACGTTTTTTACCTTCTAATTCACGAAGAGCTAAGTCGATAGCACCACGTTTGAAGTAGATTTTTTGAGGAACTTTAAACCATAACATGTTTTCTCTCCTTTCAGCTACTGTTTTGTAGTTTAATAAGTTTTCAACGCCTACGTTACCAGAAACTGCGTTTTTACCCCAAGAACCGCAACCAAGAGTCAATGATGGTTCTAATTTAAAGTTGTATAAGTCACCAATACCACCTTGAGCTGCTGGAGAGTTGATTAGAACTCTGCAAGCTGGCATTTTTTCAGAGAAGTGGTTAATTCTTTCTTGAGATCTAGCATCTGTATATAGAACTGAAGTATGACCTGCGCCACCTTTTGAAACCATTTCATAAGCCATTTCTGTAGCTTCTTCATAGTTTTTAGCTTTATACATAGAAAGAATTGGTGATAATTTTTCTCTTGAGAATGGATCTTCCCAATCAACTGCTGGTCTTTCAGCTAATAAAACTTTAGCGTTTTCTGGAACATCAAAACCTGAAAGTTTTGCAATTGTGTGTGCAGTTTGACCAACGATGTCAGGGTGAGCTGTACCACGTTTTGGATCGATAAATGGAAGGTCGATCATTTTTTGTTGTTCAGCTTTAGATACTAAATAAGCACCTCTGTATTCAAATTCTTTTTTAACTTCTTCATAAATGCTGTCAACAATGATAACTGCTTGTTCTGATGCACAAATCATACCGTTATCGAAAGTTTTTGACATAAGGATTGAAGAAACTGCCATTTTAATATCAGCTGTTTCATCAATAACTACTGAAGTATTACCTGGGCCTACACCTAAAGCAGGGTTACCTGATGAGTATGCAGCTTTAACCATGCCTGGACCACCTGTAGCTAAGATACAATCGATGTTAGGGTGTTTCATTAATTGGCTTGATAAGTCAATTGAAGGAACATCAATCCAACCGATAATATCTTCTGGAGCACCAGCTTTAACTGCAGCTTCTAAAACTAATTTAGCAGCAGCAATTGTACAATTCATAGCTCTTGGGTGTGGTGAGAAGATAATAGCGTTTCTTGTTTTTAACGCGATTAATGATTTGAAAATAGCAGTTGAAGTTGGGTTTGTAGTAGGAATAATACCTGCTAAGATACCTAAAGGTTCTGCTACTGTTTTTGTACCATTGATTTTATCTTCTTTAATAATGCCACAAGTTTTAGCATTTTTGTGTTTGTTGTAAATGTATTCAGAAGCATAGTGGTTTTTAATGATTTTATCTTCTAAAATACCCATGCCAGTTTCTTCAACAGCCATTCTAGCTAGAGGAATACGAGCTTTGTCTGCAGCAGTTGCAGCAGCTTTGAAAATTGCGTCAACTTTTTCTTGTGAGAAAGTTGCGTAAATTTTTTGTGCTTTTTTTACTCTTTCAATTAGTAATTCTAATTGTTCAGCACTGTCAACAAGATTAGACTTTGTTAAAGCCTTTTCTAAGTTTTCAACAGTTTTTTTGCTTTTTGTTGTCATATTTTTTCTCCTTTTTATAACACAGCATTTCTTATTATAAATATAATATAAATACGTTCAATTGAAATTGTGAATTTTTTCACAATTACATTTTACAGTAAAGATTAATTGAAATCAAGTGTAAACTTTACAATCTTTATATTTTCTTTATCTATCTTTGCTTTTTTATAGTTTTTAATAAAAAAAGAGGACATGTGTCCTCGTTGGAATTAAGAATAGCTGGAAGTATGAAAAAGATTTAAGTTTATTAAAAGATATATATGTAATAATCACAATTAGCCATTTGTCTAATATTTGTGACTGTTCGGGTGAAATTAATAAAAGATTATTGGTGATTTTGCAAAAATAAAAAATGGCTGTAATTTAACAATAAGTGCATTTTTTACACTTTATGCTTAAATAAAGACTATATTTGGTTTGTAGGTATGTTTACAAAAGTTCACAATAGGGGTTGACAAAATTTTTTCTATGGTTTATAGTGAAAGTGTTAGATGAAGTGTTAAATGAACACTTAATAACGAAGGAGGTAACTCAAATGTTAACAGTAAGTACAGTAAAATTTAATACATATAATAAAATTTCATTTGGTCAAAACCAAAATAATCGTAATTCTAAAGTTGGCGTTATGACTATTGATAGAAATGCAAATGCTAGAATTAACTTTGAAAAAGATTTGCATGAAACAGCTAAAGCTGATATGGTTCAAACAAATCCTATCAAAGCTATTGGTTATAACATTGTAAAGGCTTATAATATACTATGCACTCCAAAAAGACGTGCAACCCAAACCGAATCAACATACATTCACTTACCTTATATGGCATAGTGAAAGAAAATGAAAGACTTAACTCTTTTCATTTACCCCACAACTCAACCAATGCAAACTTACCCCGATTGCGGAGGTTATAATATTTAAAAATATATCCTTTCTGTTTAAGAAAGGATAATTTTTTGTTTTTATTGTGCATTGCCTAATTAGCTAATATTCACTATGAATAGACTCTATTACAATAAAAATAAAAATGAGAGGATATTTGTGATTTTTGTTATAATTATATGTGTGTTAACTATTTTTGCCATTTACCTTCAGTTTAAAAATATTTGTCTTGTTAAAAATATTGCCAAAGAAAGGCAGAATGAGAAACAAAAACAGTCTTTTTTAGCTAATTTGGTGCATGATTTAAAAACTCCGACTAATGCCCAGATAAATACTTTGAAACTATTGAATAATGAAGTGTTTGGTGCACTTAATTCTGAGCAAAGAGAGATGATTACTTTGACTCAAAATTCGTGTAAATATATGTCAGATTTGATTGGTACAATTATGGATACTTATACCTATGAAAATGGTGAAGTTCAATTACAAAAAACAAACTTTGATATAGTTGAGTTGATTATAGAAATAATTGAAAGTTTAAAGGTTTTAACTAATCATAATAATCAAGTAATTGAATTTAGGAAAGAATATAAGGACTGCATTGTGTATGCTGATAGATTACAAATAAAAAGAGTTATTTCAAACTTGTTAGCTAATGCTATCACTTATGGTTTTGATAATACTATAATAACTATTAATTTAAAACTAACGAGGAATGTGGAAATTTCTATTAAAAATATAAGCAAACAGATTCCTGAAAACGAATTAAAAACAGTGTTTGATAAATACCAGAAAACAAGATACGCAAATTATAATAAAACGGGTAATGGTTTAGGATTATATTTATCAAAAAGAATTATAGAATTACATAATGGCATAATTTATGCAAAGAGCTTTGAGGATGGAACTTGCGTGTTTGGTTTTAAAATTCCAAGTTCAGTAGACAATAATCCGCAGTTATTAAAGGCTTAAATTATTGTAAATCCCTGTATTAGGAAGTGTTGATTCTGCATTTTTTATAATGCCATGTATTTTGTTTCGCAAATGGTAATATTCTATTATAGAGTAAGGATTATTTTGGTATGTGTTATAAAAATCTGTCAAGAAGTTGTAAGATTCAATCAAGTCCTTGCGTAATTTATTGATTGTTTTGTTTTCCCAATTATCTAGTGCATCAATTTTTATGATTTGAAAATTTACACGTTGGATGTCGTTTCTAATGTCAGTTTCAGCTTGTTTTATGCTATCACTCCAAGGTGCAACTTTTTGTATAGATATAGAATTATCGAGTTTTACTTTTCGCTCAGGAACTTCGATATTCTGTGGTTGCATAGCATTATCAAGCAATTTAAACCAAACTAAATTCCTTTCTTTTTCTATGTTTCTATTAATTAATGTTGGTATCATCGAGGCTTTTTCAGTTTTGTCTAGGCGCAAAGCTCGACTGACAAAAGAATAGGATTTAAGTCTACTACCGCAAAAAGTTCTATATAACAATGATTCAGGACTCATTGGAATAAAAGAATTTTTCATATTTGGAATATTATACTTTGATAATGCTTCTAAAAAGTCTACCGCAAAAATTTTAGCGTTTGGTCCCCATATGTAATCTGATTTAAATAGAAATTCTGCACCTTTTAGAGATGTACCAGAAAAACAATAATCCATTAAAATATAATTTTTACCAGATGTTTCAACTTGAGTTTTGCTTAAACCTAATTTGCTTAAATAATTTTTGAATTGATATAAGCCTTCTTCTGTTAATAATTTATTATATACAGTAAAATGGTCTTCTATACGAGTTGATTCTGGGGCAAATCTTCTAGCCCAACTCATTGGTATATTTATAACTTTATCTTCTCCCAATTTATATCCTAAGGCTTTACCAATAGTTGATAAGGATCGGCCTAGGGTTATTACTACATATTCGCCAGCTCCAAAGAATTTATCAAACATATCTTTTAAAATTACGGGGCAGATATTATGAATATCATCAAATGCAAATAATGCTAAATCATTACTTTTTTTTACCATTTTAGTGAAATTTTGTCGTAATTGTTGAATTTCATTTGAAGATAATCTCGCATATTCGCTTTTTGTGAATTTTTCAAAATGTAATATTGGATTTAAATTGAATGATCTTATGAAGAAATCAGCATAGCGCTTGCCAATAAAACTTACTTGAGTTTCAGGTCGGGTGTTAGGCTTTATCGGCTTGATTTTGTTATCTTGGTTTGAATTTTGCCGATAAGTATAATATTTTTGATAGTAGTTATATGTGGATAAAAATTGGGTTTTCATTGCAGAAGCATGAAAACCCATAAAAATATTTTTTGCTATTTAAAAGTATATTACACAATACCTTGAGCGCGCATTGCCTTAGCAAGTTTTTGGAAACCTGCTATGTTTGCACCTGCAACATAATTTCCTGAACATCTGTATTTTGCAGCTGCAGCAGCGCAAGATTTAAAGATATTGATCATAATTCTTTCTAATTTAGCTTCAACTTCTTCGAATGTATAGTAGAATCTCATACTATTTTGAGACATTTCAATTGCAGAAGTTGCAACACCCCCAGCGTTTGCAGCTTTAGCAGGAGCAACAAGTACACCGTGTTCTAGGAAGTAGTTTGTAGCTTCGATTGTACAAGGCATATTTGCGCCTTCTCCAACTGCTAAAACACCATTTTCTACAAGCGCTTTTGCTGAATTTAGAGTTACTTCGTTTTGAGTTGCGCAAGGAAGAGCAATATCAGCTTTGATATTCCAGATAGGTGAATCTGCGCCAGTTTTTTCGATATATTGAGCCTCGATGTATGTGTTTAGGTAATCTTTAATTCTGCCACGTTCAACTTCTTTTATTTGCTTGATTACTTCTAAATCTATACCGTTTTTATCGTAAATACATCCATTAGAATCACTCATTGCAATAACTTTTGCACCCATTTCGGTAACCTTTTCGCAAGCATAGATTGCAACATTACCAGAACCTGAAATAGTAACTGTTTTACCTTCTAATGATTTATTGTGAGCTGCCAACATTTCGCGCATAAAATAGACTAAACCATAACCAGTAGCTTCTTTTCTAGCTAAAGATCCGCCATAGCTGATATCTTTACCTGTTAAAACTCCACCTTCATATGCGTTACGAATTCTTTTGTATTGACCGAACATATATCCGACTTCTCTTGCTCCAACACCGATATCACCAGCAGGAACGTCAACATCTTGACCGATGTGTCTATATAATTCTGTCATAAAGCTTTGACAAAAATGCATAATTTCAACGTCTGATTTACCTTTTGGGTCAAAATCACTTCCACCCTTTGCGCCACCGATTGGCAAGCCTGTTAAAGCATTTTTAAAAATTTGTTCAAAGCCTAAAAATTTCATAATACTTTGGTTTACACTTGGGTGAAATCTTAATCCACCTTTGTATGGTCCAATTAAAGAGCTATATTGCACCCTATATCCTCTGTTAACTTGAACTTGACCATTATCATCAATCCAAGGCACTCTAAAAGATACAATTCTTTCAGGTTCAACCATTCTTTCCAATAGTGCAATTCTTTCGTATTCTTCTTGGTGAGCTTCAATTACTGGTTCAATAGTTGATAAAACTTCTTTAACAGCTTGTAAATATTCAGGCTCATTTATGTTTTTTAATTCTGTTTCTTTTAAAACTTTTTCTAAATATGCGTTCATTATTACTTCCTTTATATTTCGTGGTGTCACGCTTTATTTTATACAACGATAATATAATAATTTCAAGAATTTTTTATTTTTATTAACAGAAAATAGCTAAAAGAGCTTTTAAAGAACATGCTAGAGCATATTTCATTCCACCATAACCTTTGTATTGATTTTGTCTTAGAATTTTTATTTTTGAAAAATCTATATTTTCTCCAAAATTATATCTTTTTACTAATTCGGAGAAGCCTGGGACTTCTTGCAACTCTTTAGATATTGCGTAGTATTGTCTTAGGGAATATTTTTTTTCAGGTTTGAATTCTGGTGAAGATGCAATGTTATCGCATAACATACTTTTAAGATTTAGGTTTTTACCGCTTTCAACGTGGTGAACAGAATGATTTCTGTGAAATTTAGAAACAAATGATTTTGGGAAACCTAATGCATATAATATCAATTTATCTAAGTCGTGAGTTATGCTGTCAATTGAATTTTTACCATACAATTCTTTTTCAATTAATGCAAAAATCATTTTATGTTCATATGTATGATGAATATTTTTTTTGTAATTTTTCACATAAGTTACAGCTGACTCTTTGCATTTAGCTAATATTGTTTTAAAACCTGAAAGACCGGACGCACTTTTCATTGCATCCGGTCTTTTTACGTATATATCCGCACTTGTACCCACATTCACACTCGGCACCTGCGCAAGCTCGCGTCTCGATGTGAACACCTGTTGATGGGGTATCGTTCTTCCTTCTAAATAATTAGGGTTTAAATTACACTTAATCTCCATAACTAATTTTTGCATAAAAAAATTTTTTTGCAAGTAGTTTTTTAATGTAATTTATAACATCTGAATGGTTTTAAAACTAAAAAACTGGAAGTATCAGTGTTTGATAGTTCCAGTGAAATGGTTGCGGGAGCTGGATTTGAACCAACGACCTTCGGGTTATGAGCCCGACGAGCTACCA
>JAZLBN010000037.1:0-18904 GCA_045613725.1 Candidatus Gastranaerophilaceae bacterium | reverse complement strand
TTTTCAAGATAAATTCTATTCAAATCTGTAATTTCTAATTCGCCACGTTCAGATGGTTTTAAATTTTTAGCATATTCTACAACTTTATTATCATAGAAATACAAACCAGTAACTGCATAATTTGATTTAGGTTCTTTTGGTTTTTCTTCAATAGAAATAGCTCTGCCGTTTTCATCAAATTCAACAACTCCAAATCTTTCAGGATCTTGGACAGAGTATCCAAAAACAGTAGCTTCCCCTTTTTCTTCAGCAGTTTTCACCGCATCTTTTAACATTGCAGAAAAACATGGTCCATAGAAAATGTTGTCACCTAAAACAAGAGCCGCTGAATCGTTACCGATAAATTCTTCACCTAAAATAAAAGCTTGTGCCAATCCGTCAGGGCTAGGTTGTTCTACATAAGAGAATTTTAAACCATACTGAGAACCATCACCTAAAAGTTTTTTGAAATTAGGCAAATCCTGAGGCGTTGAAATAATAAGAATTTCTTGGATTCCAGCTAACATCAAAACAGAAATTGGATGATAAATCATTGGTTTATCATAAATGGTTAATAGTTGTTTTGATACACCGATTGTGCTTGGATATAATCTTGTGCCACTTCCGCCGGCTAATACAATACCTTTCATTATACACCTACCTTTTTGTTGTTTAAGTTAATAGTTTAATTCTTTTTTATACTTTTGAATAAGATGAAAAATTGGTTTTATTTTTTTAAGTTTGTTTTTATAATGTTTTCTTTTCCAAAAAATAAAATTTTTACATATTAATATGGAGAGAAAGCGAACAAAAATATTCGCAAATTTAACATCTGCAAACATTGTTCTTTTCACGTTTTTATGTAGCAAATTTATGTCATAATCAGTATTATTTTTAATGTAATCTAATAAATTAATTACACCATTTTCAATATCCCAGACAAAACAATTTTTTTCTATTGAAAAAATTTTACGTTTTATAAATGGCATTCTATCTTCTTCTATTTGTTGAATAGTGTAATATAGATATGAATAACCTTTTTTATTAATAGCTTGTTCTAACTTAGCTGTATATTTTTCAGGTGAAACGTAACAAGTTGATTTATACCCCCTATCTTCATAAAATGCTGTTGTTCTTAATTCGTGGAATGCGATGGCTTCTTCATAGTTTGTTGCGGTTTTGAGAGTTTTCCAATATTCTACAAAGTCTTCTGAATTGAGAATTTTTTTCTTAAAATCAATAAAATATGATTGTACGTGTCTATTAATTTTAACCCCAGCAAAATAAGTATCAACAGAAGGAAATTCTGTAATTCCCCAAAAATCACAATCATTTTTATCCATTTTGTCAAACATTTCTTGTGGTGAAAAAATTGGTCCATACATTGTAAAATTGGCAAGGATTAATTCATCATATTCTCTTATTTTGTCATACCCATAGTGTTCAATAGCGTGTTTATATGCACCTGAGTCAAAACCAATATTTTCTCTTATTAAAAGTTTATTACAATTTTCTTCTAGTACTTTTTTTGAATCATCTGTTAATAATCCGTTTACAACAACGCAAACTTCTTCACAGAAAGGCTTGAATGATTGTAAAAAATATGGTACATAATCATCTACAATACCATCCTTATCATAAAAAAAGTATATACCTAGTCTTTTCATTTTATATACCCATCTATTCCTTTATTACACAAGACTCGCTTTTTTATCTTCAATTGACTTCATCCATTCTTGATTGTTTAAATACCAATCAATTGTAATTTTGATACCTTCTTCAAATGTTAAAGATGGTTGCCAACCAAGTTCGGCTGTAATCTTATCATTTGAAATCGCATAACGTCTGTCATGTCCTAGTCTATCTTCTACATATTTAATTGAAGATTCATCTTTACCCATTGCATCTAAGATTAAATGAGTAATTTCCATATTTGTTTTTTCGTTATGCCCACCGATATTATAAACTTCACCAACTTTACCTTTATGAAGTACAACATCAATAGCTTCACAATGATCATATACATATAACCAATCACGAACATTTAATCCATCACCATATACAGGAACTTTTTCACCTTTCAATAATTGTGAAATAAAGAATGGAATAAGTTTTTCTGGATATTGGTATGGACCATAGTTATTTGAACATCTTGTATTTAATACAGGTAGATTGTAAGTTTCGTGATAAGCTCTTACTAACAAATCAGCACTCGCTTTACTTGCTGAGTATGGGCTATTTGGCGCAAGAGGAGTTGTTTCATAGAAATAACCTGTTTTACCTAATGTTCCATAAACCTCATCTGTTGAAACTTGTAAATATCTATCCACACCTAACTCTTTTGACGCTTGTAACAAGTTTAATGTACCTTGAACATTTGTTTCTACAAAAATTTCAGGATGTTTAATAGAATTATCTACATGAGATTCAGCTGCAAAGTTTACAACACAATCAACTTCTGAAACCAAATCTCTAACTAAGTTTCTATCGCAAATATTTCCATGTACGAATGTATAATTTGGATTATTTTCAACATCTTTAAGGTTTTCCAAATTACCACAATAAGTTAATGCATCTAAATTTATAATTTTATAATCAGGATGTTTGTTTAACATATGTCTAACAAAACAGCTTCCAATAAATCCAGCACCACCTGTAACTAAAACTTTTGTCATTATTTTAACTCCTCTTTATTAATCTCTTTTAACGTAGGTTGAACCTTATCTTTTTCAGATAATAAAGGTTCGAAATCAATATTCCAGTCTATGTTAATATCTTTGTCGTTCCATATTACACCACGATCAGCTTGAGGATTATATTCCCCACTTGCCTTATATAACAACTCAACTTCATCAGTTAAAGCCACAAAACCGTGTGCAAAACCTTCTGGAATATATAACATTTGTTTGTTATCTTCAGACAACTCGACTTTCACATATTGACCAAATGTTTCGGAATTTGGTCTAATATCAACAGCTACATCATAAATTCTACCTTTTGAACATCTAACTAATTTCGCTTGCCCATAAGGTTTTGCTTGATAATGTAAACCTCTTAACACACCTTTTGTTGATTTAGAATGGTTATCTTGATTAAATTCAACATCAATACCATTTGCAAAGAAATCAGATTTTTTATAACTTTCCATAAAAAATCCACGGCTATCACCGAAAACTTTTGGTTTAACTAAAATTACATCATTAATTTTTTGTCTTTCGAATTCAAATGGCATTATTCACTCCTTTAATTATTTTCTTTAAATATATTTTCGTATTGTTCTATCACTTTGGTATGTTTTAATAGCATTTTATAATGTTGACGTTTATTTACACATAAAACACTACACAATTTATATTTAAAATTCTTTCCTTTAAGTTTTTTTATAGCCTTTCTGCACTGACTTCTTCCAATATTCTGTTGTATTAAAAAGAAAGGGTAGTCCATATTATTTTGTAGAGAAGAAACAAGATTTTCTAATGTTGAAACATAGCCTAAAATAAACCTTTCCCAGAAGAAGAAATTACGACGTTTCACAAATGGGAATTTATCTTCAGTAATTAGTTTATCAGCATCTTTTAAAGGCCAATGTACACTCCAATCATCCATGTATTTATAATGGTTCTCAAAAAATACTGCATTTTTAAACCCTCTCATATCATAATATGGAGTTTGACGTTGTTCATGACGACGACAGGAATCAGCGTATGTATTGATTTCTTGCATTGTTTCCCAATATTCTTCGAAAGCTTTATCAATTAGCAATGAGTTTCTATATCCTACGAAAAACGAAGGGATATGGTGATAAATAGGATCTGCTATAGGCCATCTATACACACCCCACCAATCACATTCTTTTGATTCCATTGTATTCCAAAAATTATCAAGCGAACCGAATGGTCCAAAGTATGTGAAATTAGTACATACAACTTCGTCATAATTTTTCAAAGCATCATATCCGTAATGTTTAATTGCGTGTTTATAAGCATATGCATCAAGCCCAACATTTTCACGAATCAATAATTTATCTATTAGAGGTTGAACTTTTAATTTGCTTTCTTCTGTAATCTGCCCATTAACAACCATACATATTTCTGAACAATATGGTTTAAAAGCCTTTAATTTGTACGGAATATAATCATCTACAATTCCATCTTTATCATAAAAAAAGTATATTAATAATCTTCTCATCTATTTGTTTTAAAACCTCTTAAATATTTTATTGTTTCATTTATATTGTCATAAGGAATTTGTCTAATGATATCATCGTCAAAATCCCACCATTTTAATTCTAATAACTCATCGATAATCTCTTGTGGGAATCTATATTTTAGAATTTTTGCGGGTTGTCCGACTACAATAGCATAAGGAGGAACATCTTTTGTTACTACAGCTCGCGCACCAATAACGGCACCATCTCCTATTGTGACACCATTTTTCACAAAAACACCATCTCCAATCCATACATCGTTACCGATATGAATTGGCTTAACCTCCCAGAACTCTTGGTGTTTTGGAACTTTTGTAAAATCCATGTAACCTAATTCTTTGAAATAAAAATAAGGAGATGCTGATAGATATGATACAGGATGTTCTCCGTGTCCTAAGACAACTCTTGGACCTATTGAACAAAAAGAACCTATTGTCGTCTTTCGAGAGTGGCAATATAAATCGGGTTGTGTATAACTACATCTACCGATATGTCCAACATTATATTGTGATAAGATAAACTTAGCTTTTTTATTTACTTTAATACGTTTACAAGTTTTAATAGGTGGCGGAACAATAAAAGCTTGTTCTATAAATTTAAAAAATAAAAAACGAGTATAATTTTTACCATTTTCATATTTAAATTTATAAAATAAATCTTTTAATTTCATCTTATGACTCCATTAATATTTGATTTATTAAATCAGCGTTTCCATAAATTTGAGGGCTATCATATTTTCGACTTGGATATACTCCATATTCTGGTTGAATATTTAATCCTTTTTCAGTGATAAATGATTCAACCTTATCTTTTAAAGAGACTGGTTTTCCTGAGCAAACATTTATTATACCGGAATATTTTGTTTGTATAGCAGCTAAAGAAATTTGTTTTGCCAATTCTTTTACATCTATAAAATCATATTGATTTTTTCCATCTGTAAATGGAAAAGTCTTTTTACCTTCTTCTGCCATCTGCATAATCTTTGCAAAAATTGAATTGTTAAACTTATCATCACCTGTTATGTAATATGCTCTTAACCATTTTAAAGATACGTCTTTATCTTCTACATAATTTATAATAGCTTGTCTTAAAGCGTTTTTGGCAATACCATACATAGATAAAGGTTTACATGGAGTATCAGCATTAATTTCTCCTTCCCAATATCCAACTTCATGCATTGTTCCCATAACAGCTAGATTTTTACAACCTGCATCTACCATATTTCTCAAAAATTCAAAATGTTTTGATAAATTATTCAAATGAGAATCAGCATTGTGCTTAAATCCGTCTTGCCAAGCCAAATGTATAATGATATCTGGCTCTCCTAAATCTTTATACAAATTTTCATTTTTAGATTCAGCTAATATATTTTTTATAATATGATTTGATCCAGCAATTTTTGATTCAGAAATATCACAACTAATAACTTCAAAACTTTTTTGAGTGTTCAGAAACTCAACGATATGTTTACCAATATAACCATTTGCTCCAGTTACTAAAATTCTCTTCATATTATTTCCTTGTATTAAACATAGATCTCTTAGTTTCTTTTATCATATTACTAACAAAATTAAATCAAAAGAATTGATATAGCCAAATTAATATTTGTTAATATAATTTAAAACGAATAAAAAAACTATTTTGAATTGTTAAATAAACTAAATTTAAATTTGATACCTAAAATCGAATATACTTTATAATCTTTATCATTTACACGCAGTGTATATTTAGAAAATAATTTTTCTTTAAAACTATATCCATAGCGACCTAATTTCCAAATATATAAATCTTCCCAACCATTTTCCATCAACCAAGCAGTTAATGAGCCACCACATCGTCCGCCTACAAAATACTTACATTTTGATAATATATACAATGAAGATAAATATTCTAATGCAATTTGGAAATGGTGATCTGGTCTTTCAGTTTTTATATCACTTAAATAAGGTTTTTCTTTCTCTGAATAAGAATAACGGTATTGGTTATTATCCAGTAATTTATCTCCAAATTCATTTTTAAAAATTTGATATATAGAATGATCTTCAGTCGCTAAATAGATTTTATCTATATCAGGATACTTTTTCAAAAATTCATATACCTTTTTAATTACTTGCTTTGGAGTTGGTTGTATCGGTTCTCTAAAAGAGCGCCTAATAGTATAATCTGTACCTCTACATAGAACACCTAATACATTTGTATCATTTCCTATGATTTTTGAATAAGTTTCCTCTATATATTGTTTAGTTATTGAATTAAATTTAAATAAAGCTTGATAACGCTGTTTTAATTCTAATGATAATTTCTTAATTGTTTTCGTTTTAGATATAGGTAACATATCAGTTGTCATCTTATAATTTTTACCTACAGGAAAGCGATGATGACTGCTAATAGTAATTTCCGAATCGGAATCAGAATCAATATCATCTAAAGTATATCCACAAGGTTGTTCAAAAAAATATTCCCAAGTATTATCCTTGTATATCCTTCCAGACTTGAAATACGCATTTTGATAGTGTTTCAGATCAATTATAGGAATAAAACCTTTATCAATTGCATATAAAGCGTGGGCAATTTCTCCTATTAAAATGGCGCCAATACCTGCAATATCTTGAGGTGTTGCTACAATATAAAACTTCTTTTTATTTAATACAACATTTTCCATAAATTATTCTCCACCTTAAAGTTTTACGTTAATATTCTTTTGATAACAAAAACTATTAATAAGTTTATTATAAGCTTCTTTTAATGTGATTTTTGCTTCCCAACCAAGATTTTTCAATTTTGTATTATCTAAAACCCAGTGAGTTTCTTTGTAGTATTGAGTAGATTCTTTTATATCAAATACCAAATTACTAGATGTATATTGGTCGCATAGCGATTTTGCAATATCACAGATTTTAAATGATGATTCTTCATTTGCTATATTATAACATTCACCATTTTTTCCCTTTGTTAAAACTGTTAAAATACCCGTTACAACATCGGTTATATAGCAATAACTTCTTGTCGTTTGAGCCGTTGTATTTAAAATAATATCTCTTTTTTCTACAATACTCCTTGCAAATTGTGCATAAACCCTTGTATCATTATATGCAACGTTAGAACCGATTACTTGAGCTAATCTTACAACTTTAACAGGGGTTTCATATTCTCTTGCATATGAATAACATAAAACCTCTGCAGATCTTTTACCCATTGGATAAGAACTTCTTGCTTCATTTATATCCAATGATCCTAAATAGTCCTCTTTTAAAAGTCTTGGTTCATAAACATTCCCATAAACCTCCATAGATGATAAATAAACCATACTTTCTATAGATTTTTCTTTAGCAAATTTTAATATATTTTCAGTCCCTTTAACTGCTACTTTAAAAGTTTCTACTGGTTTTTCAATAAAAGAAACTGATGAAGTATTACTTGCCGCATGAATTATATAATCAACTTTGCCGCTGTAATCAAGTTCATTTGTTACATCACTTTTGTATAGTTCAAGATCCTCTGTTTGAACCTCTTTTTGATTAAAAAAATTTATTGCAGCATCAAAATTTCTTACTGCCGCAATGACCTTAAGGTTTAAGTTAGATTGTTTGTTAGCATTTAATAAACATCTTATTATAAAACTACCAATAACCCCTGTTGAGCCAGTTATATAAAATGTTTTATCTCTGAATATCTCCCAATCAATAGCACTATTTGAATATACTGTTTCTATATCCAGATTCGTAATTTTATTTTTAATCATGCTATTCATTTATTGCTCCAGTATTTGTAAAGGCTTCTAAGTCTTCTTTATAACGAATCAATGCTCTTAATACATATAAATCTTCTATAGTTGTAATTTTAATATTTCCACGATTACCTTGTACCATATATGTCTGCTTATCTAAAGTTTTATATAACGTACAGGAATCAACAATGTCTAAATATTGAGGATTGGATTTTCTTGTTATTTCATGAGCTTCAATAATCTCACCAAGATGAAAACTTTGAGGAGCTTGAGCTGAATATGTATGTTTTCTATAAGGTACGTGTTGAGGATTTTCACCATTTTCACTTACTAAAATTGTTTCAAAACAAGATGTACAAGTGATTGCATTTCCATTTTTCTTAGCACATTCTATATTTGCAGATATAACTTCTGGAGTAATATTTGGTCTTACACCATCGTGGATCATTACAATTGAATCGGCAGGATTTTCGATTTGTGCAAGTTTTAATGCATTATATATAGAATCCTGTCCTGTTGCTCCACCTTTAACAATACCTGCAGTTTTAGTTATGTAATAGTGTTCAATAAGTTCTTGCGTATATTCATAATAATCTGGGTGAATTGAAATATATATTTTATCTATATCTTTATGTGTTTGAAAAATATCAAGAGTGTGAATGAGAATTGGTTTATTATTTATATTTAAAAATTGTTTTGGTAATGAATTTTCTCCATTACTCAATCTCTGCCCTTTACCACCTGCGAATATAATTGCTATATTAGTCATTTCACTCCTAACTTATACTTTAAATTTATCAGCTAAAGTATTTAAGACTTCTAATTCACTTTCAGACATTTTGGCAAACATACTATGTTTATGTCCCATATCTTTTGTTGATGGGTAACTCATAAAATCGCCATATAAATCTGATAAGAAAACTTCTGGTTTATTTATTGTCGGTAGAGAATAACCCTCAAATTCGACCTCTTTTAATGGGAAAAATGTATCGTATTTGTGAAACCAGTTTTTCCATTTATGAGTGAATTCTAGTCCCCAAAATATAGAAGGTTCATCAGATTCTTTTCCAGGGCCATTTACTAAGATTCTTTCATCACGTAGTTTATAAACCCATTTTAAATGCTCTTCAAGTGGAGCTTTTTTATTTTGGTTCTTTTTAATAAAATCCCTTGTATCGGTTGCAATCTTACTCATTTCTTGTCTTTCTAAATCAGTAAGTTTTTTATCATATAGATCGAAAGGGAAAATATCAACAAATATATGAGGATTTTTTCTATGTTTAACCTTTATAAGACATTCTACTCTACCCCTAAAATGCTCAGCGTAGATATCTGGATTTGAAGAACTTCTTTCAAATGCCTCTATTATTTTGTCATAATCTTGCCTTAGCATTCCACAATCAATATCATCATCCCAAGGAATAAACCCTTTATGACGGAGTGCACCAATTTGTGTCCCTCCATCAAGCCAATAACGAAAACCATTTGCTTTGCAAACCTTATCTAGTTCTAGTAGCAAAGCTAAATTTGCTAATTGAACCTTACGCAACTGACCTTTTGCTTTTGGGACTTCTGTAATATCAACATTCATCTTTTTATATTGCAGAAAATTGTTTTCTTTGCTCAATTTTTTAGCAACATCATTCAAATAACTAAATTTAATAAGGTTAAATAGAGTTATTCTTATATGTGTTGCATCTGGTTCTTCTTTCTTATATATAAGCTCAAATATATTCTTTATATTTTTCATGATTTAATGATATAACTAACAAATTTTAAATAAAACACTATATGAATTTATGTTTACATTAGGAACAAAAAATCATCTGCGCAATTACAGATGACATCAAGGTTTTCGTAATTAAATATAAAAATAAAATATTATTTTACACCAAGGGCTTCAAGCTGTCTTATTTTAAGGTTTATTTCATTCATCAGATTTACATTATCTGTTTGACGAGCTTGCTTTTGAGCCTTAATTAAAAGATTATGAGCTTTACTTATATTGTTAAACTCAACCATAATATCTGCAGCTGCAAGATAATTTTGTGCAGTTTTTAAAGGTGTTTCAGCATCAGTATAATTTTTCACGGCTTGTGAATATGATTTTAATGCTTTCTCCGGTTCATCAAATTTTACATAAGCTTTCCCAGTGTTTGAAGCCACAAAACCCATTAAATTATTATTCTTAGTTTCATATGCCAAATCACTTGCAACTTCATAATAATCAAAAGCTTCTTTTTCATACATATCAGTATAAATATTACCAAGTTTTGTTAAAGAAGCAGATTGAGCAGGTAAATTTTCTGCTTCACCGGCATGAGAAACTGTACTAAAATAATGATCCATTGCTGGTGTAATTTGATTAACATCATCATAAATCTGCGCCATTGCATAGTGAGCTTTTGTTTTAACATTTTCATCTGTTGTAAGTTTTAATGATTGGTTATAACTTTTCAATGCTTGAACTACATAATCATGATCATCATAAATTTTACCGACTTCGTAATAGATTTTACCTGAAGTTTCTGTATCATCTATTTCCAAAGCGCGATTTAAAGCTTGTTCAAAAGATTGAATAGCCTTTTCTGGGTCATTTGCATATGCATATCTTTTTGCTTGAATAAACAAAGATTTTAGTTGCTTATCTTGCGGAATCTTTGTTGAAGTAGTCTGCCCAGCTACAGAAATTGGTATTACATTTGAATTCTCTTCTTTTGCCTGTTGAGGTATTTCCTCTACTTGAGCTGTTTCTTGTAATTCCTCTTGACGTTTTGTTTGATTGTTTGAACCATCAGGGAATTTTACAAGAAATCTTTCATTAACATCTTCTTCGTTATATTTAAGATCAATATTTTGCAAGAATAATGTTTCAACCCAATTTTCAACAACTTTTGAATCTTTATTCAAGGTTTCTGAAATATGTTTATCAAGAATTCCTGCCGCACTTTTCAATGTTGATTTCACAAGTTTTGGATCTGCATTATCTTTCTTAACTTGTTTTAGTACAACATTAAGATAACCATCAACAATTTCACTTAAATCATCAGGGGTACCTATCGCTAACGCTGTATTTTTAAAATCTTTTAAAATTTGTGCAATATTAATTTTGTTATTAATTTGTTTATAAGCATTACTTTCTTCAGTAACAGATGGTGCTACTTTAGTTTGTTTTGGCTGAACAACTGCATTAGCATTTACTCCTGAGTATGCATTAGCAACAGGCATCGCAAATTTTTGTTCATACGCAGGAGTATAAGTTGGAGCCTTTTGCTCTACATATTGAAGACCTTTGCTTTTAGAGTTCTGCCCTGATTCTTGCTCTCGCTGGGCATTTGCAGCAGAAGATTTTTCCTCATCCTCTCTTTTTTTGACAGAATTTCGGTTTTCTTGCCTTACATATGGTCGCTGATATATATTATTAAGACTAAGTCCCATATTTTATTTACTACCTGCCCAATATCTAGTTCTTATCACTCTATTTGTAGCATATTTCACAAAGAATGTAGTCATACTTTTGTATGATTTATGCCATGATAAATTTAAGTTTTTTTATACAAAAGTCAATCTATTTATTTTTTTAAAAAATGTAAACAATTTGACAAAATATCATGACAAAAATAAATGGTTATTTTATTATTTTTCATGAATTCGGAGGCAGAATGTTAAAAAATACGATAGAGCAAAAATCTAATTTTGATTTAACTTCAAAAAGTGCATTCTCTAGTGAAAATGATACATTTACATCTCGTTCTTTTGCTGCCTTACTTGCAAAAAACACTGTACCTTCATCTCACAAAAGAATTGCTGATAACTATCTTATTGTCAAAAAGATTTTTAAATTCCAAGCTTGCATAAGCAGAATTTCTAATGTTGAAAAATCTTTATTAGAAAAATATGATTTCAACATTTTGGAATTTACAACAATGAAACAAATGTACGACGAATTAGGATTATTACAAAAATGGTCCGCATCTGAGGATGCTGTTCTTAGGGATGTTGCTGATAGTATATTACTTATCAGAGTTAAGGAATTGAAGTTTTTGGAAGCAAGCCGTTATGCTTCAATTTCTAATGAAATTTATAATGGCTACAAAGCTTTGGAACAATACTTGAAAGAAATCAGTAAATTCCAAACTGTTCAAACTCTTAGAACTTTGAACTTTTAATACTTAAATACTTAAACATACATACGCAAAACAAAAAGAGGTGAAAATTTCACCTCTTTTTGTTTATTCTTTTTCTTGTTGATAACCAAAAGTTTTTAAGATTTTATCTTTTTTGCGCCAATCTTTTTCAACTTTTACTTGTAGTTCTAAGAAAACTTTTTTATCAACAATTTTTTCCAATTCTAATCTAGATTCTGTTCCTATTTTTTTAAGCAAATTACCGCCTTTACCAATTAAAATACCTTTTTGGCTTTTATGCTCACAATAAATAATTGCAGAAATTTTATCAATATTTTCTTCTTCTTTATATTTTTCGACTTTAACTGCCACAGAATGAGGAATCTCATCAGAAGTATTTAACAAAATTTTTTCTCTGATAATTTCTTCAGTTACATCTCGCATTGTTTCTTCTGTCACAATATCTTCAGGATACAAAGGTTCACCTTCTGGCAATTTTTTATATATATTTTTAATCAAAGTATCAATATTTCTTCCAGTTTTAGCAGAAATTCTCACAACTGGTAAATTCGTTTCAAATAAAGTTTTATAAGTTAATAAATTTTCTTCAACTTTTTCAGTTTTTTTAACTTTATCAACTTTATTCATAACAATGATAATTGGAATATTTGTTTGCAAGAGATTTTGCGCAATCCATCTATCACCTTTCCCTGCCGGATCAGATCCATCAACTAAAAATAAAATAACATCAGCATCAGGAACCGCAACTTTTGCTTCATCCAATAAAAATTCACCTAACTTGTTCAACGGTTTATGAACCCCAGGAGTATCAACAAAAACTATCTGACCCTCTTGAGTTGTAAGTATTCCTTTTATTCTTTTTCGTGTAGTTTGCGCCTTGTCAGTTGTAATAACTATCTTTTGACCCAAAATTTGATTCAAAAGAGTTGATTTTCCAACATTTGGACGCCCTATAATTGCAACAAATCCACTTTTCATAAAGATATTGTAACATAAATTTTATTTTTTATTAACATAGTGGCAAAAATTTTTACTCTCAGGTATTATATAGTAAGTAATGTGTAGTTGTTAGAATGATTTTAAATACAATGAGAAAAAATAGGAAAAATATAATCAGTGCAGCAATTATAACAGCATTAGCTACAGGTATTAATGTTGCATTTGCAGATAGTTTAAATAGTTTACTTCAAATGGATGTGAAAAAATCTTCATTATCTAATGCTATTGATGTGACTTTTTATACAACAGGAGAAACCGCAAACTCCGTAGTAACTAAAAAATCAAATAATAAATATATTGTATTATTGCCAAATACTTCCAGTTCACCATCTGTAACCCCAAATATTGGTGGAATAAAAGATTTGGTTACAAATATAGATGTAAAACACATCAATGACGGTATTGGTGGTTACACAAAAGTAACTTTTGAAACTACACAACCTATAAATATTAAAACACATAACAAAAAAACAAATCCTTTGACTCAAGCTCAAAAAGATACACAAGCAATTATTGCTAAGAATAACGTTGAAAATAAAACTACAGAACAAGCTAAAACAAATACACAAGCTACAAAAACAGTTAAAAAAGAACAACAAAAACAACTAACAACAAATACTGAAAATAAAACTACACAAAAATCATCTACCCCAAAATTTAAACCAATTTCTGTACCTTCAGCAACTGCGCCTGTTCAAAAACCAAAACAAGAAACCGTTAATAAACAAAAAGCAGTAACTAAAGCACAACAGAAACAAAATATTGTCGAACCAAAATCATCGACTACTGAAAAAAATGTAAAAAGCAAAACTTCACCAAAAGTCGAAAAAGAACCTATTAATACATATGTTCCAAAAATGAAGTTTGATAAAAATGGAAAACGTATCATAGATTTAGAACCTAGAGTATCGCATTCTGTTGTTGTTGAAAAAGCTGTAACTACAACACCTAAAACCGATTCTACATTCACAATTTCTGAACAAGCTTCTACTGTGAACCAAAGTGTAAACGATACAGCAATAGATACTCCGATTTCTAATGAAAGAAATACATCCAGCCATATAACTTTATTGGTTTTAGTTATCGGCGGTGCAATAGCAACTTTAGGAATTTTATACCTTGTATTTGATGCGATGTCACAAGCAAAAGAAAAAGATCAGACTAGATTACAATCTTTCTTTAAGCTTTCTGCACAAAATCAAGCAAAACGTCGTAGAAGAGATTATTATGATATTGCAAATAATAAAGAATTAAGCTGGCAAGAAAAGTATAAATTATATACTGAAAAAGAAGAACAACGTAATCCAAAAGTTGAAGAACCTGCAGTATCATTTATTACTGACATGTCTGGAACAAAAAAAGCAATCACAATGCCTGATTCAAATTCTGATATGTCAACAAAAAACATTCAATCTTACTATAAAGACGTAGTTAATGAGAAACTACAAGCTAAAATTTCTAAAATGGAACATGCGTTAGCACAAACTCCAAAAAACAATGAACCTGAAGAAATTTCAGATGAAGTTAAATCGGAAGATAATGCTATTACTAATAAAATTTCGGAAATTAAATTAAAATCGTTTTCAAAACCTGTTACACTTAAAGAAACTCAACGCTCATTAGTAGAAGAAGATAAAAAGATTTCCAGAAACAAATCATATAAAGAAGGAAAGTTTGTAAAATTAAAGAATTCACCTTTGAGTGTAAACAGAAGAAAATCATCAATTTCTGATTTAGAGGTTTCAGATTTAATAGGAACAGGAAGTAAATACTTAACAAATAATGGGGAAATGAAAATGAACAAGGAAAATGAAAATTATTTAGTATCTTCTTTGAATGAGTACATTTCAATTTTAGATTCAGAAGAAAGATCAACAACTATTGCAAAAAGTTCAGTAGCAGATACCTTATCTCAAATTAAATCATCTGCACAAGCGATGAGTCGCTCAGGAATGACAAACCCTATGATGTCAAGAGAAACAAACCCAATTTCTCAAACAATATCAAAATCATCAGTATCTATGAACGGATTAATCGTAAAATCTGGTTATAACATTGATTCTGAAAAAGGTTTTTATGTTGTTAACATTGATGGCGTTTCAAACCTTGTAGGAAGAATTAAAGATGATATTTTTGTTCTTAAAAAGTTCGATTATGTGGTAGACAAACCTATTCAAGTAAGACAAGACCATGGTAATGTTTACATAGTTAGAGTTGGTAAATTCAAATGCTTAGTAGATGTTGCTCAAGATAAAATGGGTACACTTATTGAAATTTAGAACGTGTAATTAATGTCAAAAAAAATAATTTCACTTGTTTGTTTAATACTGGCAGGGTTGTTATGTTTTCACCAATTTGTTAATAACACCCCTCAAAAAACAGTAATACAATTTTCATCATGGGGTTCAGAATCTGAAATAAAGATTTTGAAGCCCATTTTGATTGAATTTGAAAAAGAAAATCCGGATATCCAAATTGATTTTTTACATATACCACAGAATTATTTTCAAAAACTACACTTGCTTTTTGCCTCAAATACAGCCCCAGACGTCATTTTAATAAATAATCAATATTTACCATTATATGCAAACGCAGGAATGCTAGAAAACTTAAATCAATATAAAAACGAACTAAAAACAACAGAATTTTATCCAAAAGCAATAGAATCGTTAACTTGGGAAAACAATAACTACGCAATTCCTCGAGATATATCAAATCTTGTTATTTATTATAATAAATCTATTTTTGATAATAAAAAAATCCCTTACCCACAAAAAGGTTGGAATTACGAACAATTTTTAACAACTGCTAAAAAACTAACTGATGCTCCAAATATTTTTGGAATATCATTTGAAGAAGAACCTTTATTTTACATGCCATATTTAACAAATTACGGAATCGATTACGTCCCAAACTTCGAAGATGAAAAAACAAAAATAGCACTACAAAAATATGCAGACCTAAGATTTAAAGAAAAAATTGCACCTTTAAAGGAACATTCTGCAAGTGCAACAATGGCACAAATGTTTTTACAAGGTAGACTTGCTATGTACTTATCTGGCAGATGGCTTGTCCCAAAATTTCGACAAGATGCTAAATTTGACTGGGATATAGTTGAATTTCCAGGACAGGTTCCAATGGATGCATCAGGCTGGGCAATATCAAAAGCATCAAAAAATAAAACAGAGTCCCTAAAACTAATAAAATATTTATCATCAAAAGAATCAATAGAAAAATTTACTGAAAGTGGCCTAATAGTTCCTGCAAGAATTGATGTAGCCGAATCAAAAACTTTCTTAGATAATAAAAAACCACTTAACTCAAGAGTTTTTTTAGATATTATAAAAACATCTAAACCAACACCTGTTTCAATAAATTATAAAAAAACATTAGATGAATTAAAAATAAAATCCGAATATTTATTCAACACAAAAAAAGATTAAAAAAATACGGCTAAATGATAGCCGTATCTTTTTGTCTTGAATAAGAAATAAACTTATATTTTTTACTAGACCATAACCAATTCCTTATTGAAAGGGTTACTGGAACACTCCTGTCTGTCACCCAAGATTTCAGATTTAATAACAGACAAATCATGTTGCATTAATCTTCTTGGAGAACCTTCTTCCATAGAGTGATTTCTCAATAAGTATGAAGGATGGAAAATAGCCATAGCTCTATATTCTTTACCATTAATAGTTACGTTGAACCAATTTCCACGAACCTTAGAAATTTGAACTTTTTTATCTTCCCAGAATGATCTTAATGAAGTTGCACCACAGAAGATAATAGCTTTTGGATTCATAATATCAATTTGAGCAGTTAAATATCTTTCACAAAGAGCTTTTTCAACATCTGTAGGAACTCTATTTTCAGGAGGTCTGCATTTTACAGTATTGATAATGTATAAATCATCTTCTCTTGAAATTCCCGCTTCTTCTAAGAATTGATTTAATAATTTTCCTGCTCTACCAACAAACGGTTTACCTGTTTCATCTTCAGTTTCACCAGGAGCTTCACCAATCAAAACAATTTTTGCAGTTTCAGGATTACCATCTGAAAAAACTACATTTTTACGAGTTTTCGCCAAAATACAATCTGTACAATTTTCACACTTTGCTTGAACAATATCCAAACAGCCTTTTTTAATCATTTATAATCTCTCCTCTATTATTGTTCTTTAAAAAATCCGACATTATATTTTCTACAATATCTTCTTAATTCTTTCATTATTATACCAGATAATAAAAATACTGCAATCAAATTTGGAACAGCTAAAAATAATGTGAACGCATCAGACAAATTCACAACACTTTTTAAATTCATAGCAGAACCAATCACAATAAACAAACAGTAAATAATTTGGAAAGTTCTTGTTGTTAATTTAGATTCACCAAATAAAAATGTCCAACTTTTTGTTCCATAATATGAACCACAAAGCATTGTTGATAATACAAAACAACTTGCCATAAATGTTAATAATATTGGGAAGAACGGACAAACTGTAGCAAAAGCTTTTGATGTTAACTCAATACCTTCAATACCATTTGTATTCAAATACGCACCAGTAACAACAATAATAAATGCAGTTGCTGCACCAACAATTACTGTATCAACAAATGGTTGCAACATAGCAATAAAAGCTTGAGCAACAGGTTTACTTGTTTTAACTGCAGAAAAAGCAATTGGTGCAGTTCCTAACCCAGCTTCATTTGCAAACATTGCACGTCTGAATCCCCACAACATACATCCAAACAAACCTCCACCTACAACAGCTTGAGGTTTAAATGCTTCTTTTATAATTAATCCAATTGTTTCTGGTACATGATGAATATTCAATAAACAAATAATAAACGCCGAAAACACATACAATGTACACATAACAGGTGTTACCTTAGATGTAAATTTACCAATAGATTTAATCCCACCAATAACAGTAATATAAGTAATTATCGCAACAATTAAACCAAAAACCCATCTACAACCTTCAAATAGTCCTGTAACATTGGAAATCTGAGTAGTAATCGCATTTATTTGGAAAAGATTCCATCCACCAATCATCGCAAAAACACAACATACTGCATAAATTTTTGCAAGATATGGAGTATAAGGTTTTATCCAAGGAGCACGAAGTCCGTTGATAATATAATACATTGGCCCACCTGAAGATGAACCGTCTTTATTAATCTGCCTAAACTTAATACCTAATAAAACTTCAGCAAATTTTAATGCCATAGAAAAAATTCCGGCAACAATCATCCAGAAAATTACACCAGGGCCACCGACAGAAACTGCTAATGCTGATCCAACAACATTACCCATACCTGCAGAAGCAGAAATTGTAGCAGTTAAAGCTTGGAATGAAGAAACTTCACCTTGTTTTTTCTTAACTATTGTATCATCGTGTTTATATCTTTTTGTAATTAAATCTATTGCGTGCTTAAATCCCCATAAACCAATAAATCTTGTTCTAAAAGTGAAATACAAAGCCGCAACCATTAAAAGAACAATCAAAAACTCCACACGTACACCGTTAATTGTTACGTGAGAAAAAATAATTCCTGAAATTTTATTCGCTACAGGCGACAAAATACTATCTATTTGGCTATCTAAATTCATAATCTAATTGTATAATAAACAGATTATTTTTCAAAATTTAGATATTACTTGCATGATTAGATTATTTCACTAACCATTGGTCGTATTCTACCCCATCCAATCGAGGACACTGCGCTCGCATTAAACGGCAACGCTCACACTTACAACGAAAGTTAAACACTTCCGTTGATGCGTGTTCAACTTTCGCTTCGCTCATGCCTCTGCTCGCTTGCAAAAAAAAACGAC
>JAZLBN010000036.1:0-3910 GCA_045613725.1 Candidatus Gastranaerophilaceae bacterium | reverse complement strand
TTTCATTATTTACACTTCAGGTACAACCGGAAATCCAAAGGGTGTTGAAATTACTTTCAAAAATATGCTTGCTCAAATGCATGATTTGAGACTTGCATTGAAACAAATTCTTCCTCCGAATGAAAAAATGAGAGTGTTATCAATTCTTCCAATGAACCACTTGTTTGAATTAACAGTAGGTTTCTTTACATTCTTAAATCATGGATTTTCAATTTATTATACTCAAAGTTTGAAACCAAAAGATATTTTAGATGTAATGTCTGAAAAGAAAATTAAATTTATGGTAACAGTTCCTGCATTTTTGAAATTGTTAAAATCTTCAATCGAAGCAGAAATCAACAAAAAACCACCAATCGTTCAAAAGCTATTCAAAGCTAACTTAGCGATTGCAAGAACATTACCAATGGATATGAGAAGAAAATTATTCAAGCCAATTCATGACAAATTTGGTGGTGAATTCTGGGGATGTATCGCAGGTGGAGCTCCACTTGATCCACAAGTTGGCGAATTCTTCCAAAGTATCGGTATTCTTTGTTTACAAGGTTATGGCTTATCAGAAGCTTCTCCTGTTGTTGCTGTAAACAGAGGTAAACATATTGATATGAAATCTATCGGTTATGCATTAGAATCATTTGAGGCTGTAACTGATGAAACAACTGGTGAATTATTACTTAGAGGACCTTCTGTAATGAAAGGCTACTACAAGCAAGAAGAAATGACTGCTGAAGTTATTGATGCTGAAGGTTGGTTACATACAGGTGACATCGCTCACATCGATCCTAAAACTAAGAATATTTATATCACTGGTAGAATCAAGAATATGATTGTTCTATCTGGTGGTAAAAAAGTATTCCCAGAAGAAGTTGAAGCTGTATTAGAACAAAGTTCAAACTTTGCAGAAGTTTGTGTAATGGGTATGAAACGTGAATTTGGTGAAAAAGATGGTTGTGAAGAAATTGCTGCAATTATTGTTCCAACACCAGATTATGCTTCTAATTTTAGTGATCCTCAAAATTTAGAAGATGCTGTTACAAATGAAGTTAAATTCTTATCAAGCAGATTAGCTCATTACAAACGCCCAATCAAAATTATTGTTCATACAGAATTGTTGCCTAGAACAACAACTAGAAAACTAAAACGTATGGAAATTAAGAAAATGCTTTGTGAAATGACTAAAGTGTAAAATAATAAAAAAAAAGAGTCGGTCGAATTTTTGACCGACTCTTTTTTTGTGTAATATTTTTTATTCTTGTATATGAAAGTTGAGATAAGCTATAAATTGCTTTTTTATGATATTATTAAAATGATATGAAGAAGATTGTTATTGCTTTGATTTGTATATTGTTAGCTCAAGTGACATCGTATGCTATAGAAGATGTTAAAAAAGTGTATTTACAAGAAGCTATAAATACTGCGGTAGAAAATAATATTGATTTGAAAGCTGCACAGTTAAATATTCAAATTGCAAAAAATAAAGTAAAATCAGCTAATCGATTGCAGAATCCTTCTGTGGATTATTTTCAGTTTTTTGGGGCTGCTGGGTGGAGTGAACCAAGACAGTTTGGTTTGAATCAAACTGTTGAATTGGCAAAACGTGGTGTTAGAAAAGATTTTGCAAAGTCTAATTTGAAATTATCAAAGAAAAATGTAGATTATACTGTATTTGATTTGAAGATGGATGTAAGGGAAGCTTATGTAAATTTAGTTGCTGCTAAATCTGTTCAAGATACCTTAGAACAACAGCGTAACTTACAAGAAGAACTTTTGGAAATTGTTAAAAATCGTGTTAATTTAGGACAAGTTGAAGAAATTGATTTGATTCAGGCTGAAATCGCATATAACCAAATGGTAACTCAAGTTAATAGTGCGAAGGCAAATGTTAAAACTGCATTAGCTCAATTTAATAAAGTTATTAATAATCCTAATAAAGTTGTTTATGATAGTAAAGATAATATATTTTTAGAAGAAAACAATTATGTTGAAATGCTTACGCCATCTCCAATATATAATTTCCCTACCGTAGATGAGATTATGGATGAAGCGATAAATAATCGTTATGATTTGCAAATTGCGAAACAAGAAATTGAAGTCGCTCAAAAGAATTTAAAAGTTGTTGCAAGTCAGAGAGTCCCTGATTTAGCTGTATTGGGCGGGTTTGCATTTCAAGGTGCTAAGCATACTGTTGATAATCGATTTAATGGCGGAGCTTATGTAGGTGCAAGTTTGATAAATATTCCATTATTTTATAATTATGGGCCGGAAATAAAAAATGCAGCGTTAAAATTACAACAAGCTGAAATGAACTATGACTCATTAAAAAATAAGGCAGAAAAAGATGTGATGGCTGCTTATGAGAAATTTTTGATATCTGCTCAAAATTTAAATGATTACGAATCTAAAATTATTCCAACATCAGATGAGTTAATTGATATTTCTATAAAATCATATGAAAAAGGAAAATCAGATTTAACTGCATTAATAGTTATGAAACAATCTTATAAATCCATTCTTGTAGGATACACTTATGCGTTGGCGGATTACTACAACTCTTGGACAAATTTTTTACGTGAAGTTAATGATGAAAATTTCAAACTTTAAATTTGTGATTAGTGTTAGGTAATATGGTTGTTATTGTAGATAAATCTTTGTGTCAGTATTAATGTAACGATTTCGAAAAAAACTGACAAAATTTTTCATTTTTGAAGTTTACTAAGAGTGTATTTAGTTAAAAATAACCGGATTCATGAGAATATTATCAGTAACAACACCCACAAAGTTTAATCAAAGAATGGCAAATTCACTGGAAAAGTTTTCTTCTCAAGGTGGCGAAAAGATTGCCAATTATATTAATGCTGCAGGTAAATTTGCCATTGCTCCATTAATGATTATGTATAATCCATTTTCTAAAGAATCAAAAGAAAATAGGGAATGGGCGGCCATTAAGCAACCTGTTGAGGCGATTGTTACAATAGCAGCTCAGTTGGCGGCATTAGGTGTGTTGTTTAAACGTATTGATAAATTAGCTGCTAAAGGAAAAATAACTTTTAAATTAGTTGAAGAAGCTAAAAAAGGAGGAGAAATCCCAAAAGCTATTTTAGATTCCGTCAAAGGTAATAGAGAAAAGGCGATTGAAGAATTAAATCAGAATTGTTTGGATATATTCAAAGATAGAGTTGGTACAGTTTTAACCATAGCTTTATATGTTCCAATTTTAGCTTTATCAAATAGAATATTCCCTGTAATTGCAGATTTGTTAGTAAAGGATAATGATGATGAGCAAAATTAATGCAATTACACATTCTAATTTTTTTAACAAACATTTGCAAAAAGTAATAAATGATGATGCTTTTGCTGCTAAAACTATTGTTGTTTGTTCTGTAATGAAAGATGTATTTGCATATACCGTCCGATATAAAACAACAATGGATAATGAACAGATTCCAGAAAAGCGTAGACCATTTGTTGCTGCGATGGATTTGGCATCAGGGGTTGTAACTGCTATTGCGCAAATTGTTGTAGGTTTTGCAATTGCAAGTCCAAAGTTACAAGGTAAATTGTGGGATGCTATGTTTAAAAATGCTCAGTTTAAGAATATAGGATTAGCGAAGAAAAGTTTTGCAACTATTTTAGCATTAGTTGGTTCGGGAGTAATTACGGAAAGAATTTTGGTTCCACTTATTGCTACCCCAATGGCTGAAAAGATGAAAAATAAATATTTTACAAAGGATGAAAACGGAAAAACCCATTATCCATTTTCAGAGTATTTACATTTGAAATCTAATAATTTTAAATTTTTCTTGTCAAAGGCAAAAACGAAAGAGCCGGATTTAGTTGAACCGGATATTATTGATTTTTATACAAGTACTCGCTCTAAAAATGATTTATTTGTTTCTCAATTCTTTATTCCACA
>JAZLBN010000035.1:0-17618 GCA_045613725.1 Candidatus Gastranaerophilaceae bacterium | reverse complement strand
TTTATTGGATTGCTATTTTGATGGCATTAGAATTACCATTACCAAAACATATCTTTGCTCACGGTTGGATTACAATTGACGAAACAAAAATGTCAAAATCCTTGGGTAATGTTGTATCACCTACATCTGTTTTAGAAAATTTTGAACTTCAGTATCCGGATGCGTTCAGATATTATATGGCAACATCTGCACCTTGCGGACGTGATGGTAATTATTCTGACCAAGATTTTAAAGAGAAAGTAAATGCTCATTTGGCAAATAGTATGGGTAATTTGTTAAATAGAAGTTTATCAATGCTTGTTAAATATTTTGATGGTGAAATAAGAAGTGAATTCTTATCTAATCGTTCTAAAGAAGCCGAAAGTTTATTAAAAACAGCTTTAGGTACAGTAAAAATTGTTGAAAATCATTTTACTCATTTTGAAATTCAGGAAGCTGCTCAAGAAATCATATCTCTTGTAGATGCTACAAACAAATTTGTAACAGACAATGCACCTTGGACATTAGCTAAGGAAGAAAAAATGACAGAATGTGGTCAAGTTTTAGCTACGGTTTTAGAAGTTATGTGTGTTGTATCTTCATTAATTTACCCATACTGTCCGAATATTGCTTCAGATATGGCTAAACAATTATCATATGATATATCAACAAAATTAGATGCTATTACTATTGAAAATATTAAAGCAGGAAAATTGATTTCTAAAGAAGATATCTTCCCAGTATTTTTAAGAGTAGATAGTGAATTAGCTGATAAATCAAAAGCAAAGGCATAGGGGTAAATATATAAAGAATAATCCCTTTGGTTGTTGTGTTAATTGAAAAAGTCGGGTTTACAGACCCAACTTTTTTATTTGTCGTTCTGACGAAAGTCAGAATCTATCAATGTTTATATTAAATTATAAATTTACTTCAGAAATATCCATTAATGTAGTAAATTCAATTTCTAAAGAATGCGCTATTTTTTCCAATGGGCATATGCTTGGTGACATTTGTCCTGTTTCAATTTTCCAAATGGTATTTTTATTCACGTTTGCGCGTGCGGCAAGTTCTTCTTGAGATAATCCTTTTTTATTTCTCTCAAGTTTTATTTTTGACTAATTTTACCACTTATCTTACCAAAATCGTATTTCATATTATTATAATATGATATTGAATAATGTGAATATATCACATTATATTCTAAAAAATAGTCGCTGATAGAATTATAAAATAAGATGGGTTGAAAATATTATATATCAACATTTTCCATCATTTCAACAAGTTGTCCGATTGTACCTTCCATTGTTACGCTATCGGATGTTCTTTGTTGTAGAAATGCATTAACTTTTGGCATCATTTCGATTGCGGTATCAAGTTTAGGGTTTGATCCAGGCTGATACATCCCAACGTCGATTAAGTCTTTGTTTTCTCTATACATAGACATAATTGTTCTGAGTTTTCCTGCTGCTTGTTTGTGTTCTGGAGATGCGATTGCACTCATCAAACGGGAAATACTACCCAAAACATCGATTGCTGGATAGTGGTTTGATTCGGCAACTTTTCTTGATAAGAAAATGTGACCGTCTACAATACCACGCACAATATCTACGATAGGGTCTGAAATATCATCACCTTCCATTAAGACGGTGTATAAAGCTGTAATTGAACCTCGTGGACTATTACCTGCTCTTTCTAAAACCTTTTGTAACCAAGAAAATATTGATGGCGGATAACCTTTCATTGTTGGTGGTTCACCTAAAGATAGACCAACTTCACGACCTGCCATAGCGCAACGAGTTACGGTATCAGTCATTAAGAAGACTTTTTTGCCTTGGTCTCTAAAATATTCACATACAGCGGTTGCTGTTAACAGTGCTTTTTGACGGATTAGAGGTGGCTGGTCACCTGTTGAGCAAACTAGAACAGATTTTGCCATACCTAATTCACCTAAGGCATCTTCAACGAATTCTTTAACCTCACGCCCACGTTCACCAATTAGTGCAACTACGTTAACATCAGCATCAGAATTTCTTGCAATCATACCAAGTAGTGTCGATTTACCAACACCAGAACCTGCAAATAAGCCCAAACGCTGTCCGCAACCCATTGTCATACATCCATCAATTGCTCGAACACCTGTTGAGAATTGTTCTGTAATAATTGGTCTTTCAAATGGTCCAGGGGGAGGACCCTCAATTTCTTTCCACTGAGCGTTTGTTGTATCAAGTGGTTTTCCGTCAATAGGATTTCCAAGGGGGTCAATCAATCTGCCAAGTAGAAAATCTCCAACAGGAATTGTAATTGGTCGTCTAGTTGTTGTAACCAAACTTCCTTGGCCAATTCCATTACCGTCTAATAATAATGATAATTGTGCTACTTCACCTTTAAATGCTGCAACTTCTGCTGGTTTTTGTTCTCCTGCAAAGTTTTCAATATAGCATAAATCTCCGATTTTTAATCCAGGTAATTTTACTTCAACGGTTAAACCTAATAGTTTAGATACTGAACCTTTAAAGTTATAAAGTTCAGTCTCATTGAGTTTTTCTTTTACGTTTCTTTTTAACTCTTCTATACGGCTTTTGTCGATATCTACCATAACATTTATTATACCAATATTTCTTAAGATATCAATTTATTAAGATTATTGCTTGATTTACGTTTTTTATGGGATATGATTGTGTTATGAGTTTATATTTTTAAGGGAGTTATGTTTATGGGAAAAATTTTCGGTTTATCAGATTTACCAATTTCAACTATTGAGTCAGCATTAAAAGGTATGCATAGTGTAGAACCTCCTGTGCGTCAGGTACAAAAGGTTAAATTCTCTCAAAATGAAACAAAAGTTACGTTATCTAGTGTTCCAGCCAAAAAAGCTAATCCTTTTGTGAAAATGAGAAATGGTATTGGAAGATTAATGTCGCATTTTAGTAAAGCGAAAAAATAGTATATGTTATAAAAGAAAAACTCGGATTTTCCGAGTTTTTCTTTTATTTATTCATTTATTATTTCTAAAAGTCTTGTCCAAACTTCTTCAATTGTTCCTTCTGCATTTAGTGTATAGAGAACTCCACGTTCCTTATAGTAATCGATTAATGGAGCAGTTTGTTTGAAGTATGTTTCAAATCTTGCTTTTGCGATTTCTTCAGTATCATCTTTTCTTCTAATTAAATCGCCACCACATTTATCGCATTTACCTTCTGTTTTTGTTGGTTTGAATTTTAAATTGTAAATTTCACCACAAACAGGACAAGAACGACGGTTTACTATTCTTGAAATTAGAACATCTTGATTCATATCAAAATATATTGCTTTAAAATCAACTTTTGTTTCACCGTTGATTTCAGCATTAATAACATCAAGCATTTCTGCTTGTTCTAAACTTCTTGGGTAACCGTCTAAAATATACCCGTCTTGGCAATCTTCTTGAGCTAATCTATCTTTAATTATTGATCCAACTAATTCAACTGGGACAAGATTACCTTTATCTATAAAAGATTTTGCGATAAGACCATTTTCTGAACCACTTTGAATTTCTGCTCTCAATAAAGAACCTGTATCAACGTGCGGGAAGTGTAAATGTTCAGCCAATAGTGTTGTTTGAGTACCTTTTCCGCAAGCTGGTGGGCCTAAAAATATAAGTTCTTTTTTCATGATTTCACTCTTTTCTACATTTATAAAAGTTTTTTTATTATCTGTTATATTCATTAAAATAGTCTCTTTTCCTAGTGTATAAAAATCAATACATGCTAATTGTACACTAATGCCGTCTGGATTTCAAGCAAAAAAAGAGGAAGTTTTTTAACTCCCTCTTTTTTGTATATTTCTCATATGTTATTCTTTAATAACATTTTTGATTTCAGGACTTTCATTAACGTAACTTGTTAATTGTTTAAGTGCTGGTTTATAAGCGTTAATTGTACTTGAACCACCTAAACAACCGCCTGTACAAGCCATAACTTCGATTAAGTTTCCAAGCTCACAAGTTCCATTTTTCGCAAATTTTTTCAAATCACGAATTGATTGTTTATTTAATCCATCAATTACGTATGCATTAGCTTTTTCATCATCTTCAAGCAATGCATTAACAGCACCCGCAACTCCACCAATTACTGCAAAGTTTCTAGCTTGAGCTGAAGATTCTTTTCTAAAATCAACACCTTCAAAAGTTGAAACTTGAACATTTAATGCAATAAACCAAGCACCAAGTTCTTCGTAGTTTAATACAAAATCGATATTTGGATTTTGTAATGCTTCACGTCTTTTTGCAACGCAAGGGCTGAAGAATACAGTTAATCTATCAGGTGTTTCTTTTTTAATAAGTTCTGAAGTATAATATGCCGGAGTTTTTGTCTCAGAACGGAAAGGTTTTAATTCAGGAATGTGTTTTTCAACAAGTTCATTATATCCTGCACAGCATGAAGTTGTCATGAAAGCTTCACCGTGTTCCATTCTTTCTTTAAATTCTGCAGCTTCATTTTTAGTTGTGATGTCTGCACCTTCAGCTACTTCAACAACGTCAGTAAATCCTAAAGAAAGAATAGCTTCTTTAAGTTGAGTTGGTGAGCAAGGTAATTGACCAAAGATTGCTGGAGCAACCATTGCTGTTAATTTTTTACCTTGTTTTATAGCTTTTAAGATATCAATTACTTGGCTTTTTTCGTGTACAGCGCCAAATGGGCATGCGCTAACGCATTTACCGCAAGAGATACATTTTTCAAAATCAATATGTGCTAGGCCTTCTTCATCTTTTGCAATTGCGCCAACTGGACATGCGTTTTCGCAAGGTACAATTATTTTTGCAATTGCTTGGTATGGGCAAACTGTAGCACACATTCCACAATTTTTACATTTTTCTGGATCAATAATAGATTTACCGTTTTCGATTTTGATAGCTCCAAAACGACAAGCAGATTGACAAGGTCTAGCAACGCAGCCTTGGCACAAATCTGTTACGTAAATTCTAGAAGGCGCACAACCTTTACAAGCAGTTTGTAAAACAGTAAGTGGATTTTCTTCTATTTCTGTTCTTTCTTCTGCTTTTTCAGCTAGAGTTGATAGCAATTCACTATCATCTGCTGTTTCGATAGACAATCCCAAACCTGCGATTGCTCTATCTCTTAAAATTGCACGTTCTTTATGTATGCAACATCTGAAAGGAACTTCACTTCCTTTTGGTCGCATATCATATGGTATCATTCTTGTTGATTCTTCAAAGTTCTCACTCAAGTATGATTTAATCAATCTTACTAAAATTTCTTTTTTAAGGTGAGAAGTTTGTCTTGGGGTATTAATTGCCATTTCTTAATCCTTTTCTATTATTTTTCTAACTTAGCATCAATAGCTGAAAGTACTTTTTCAACTGTTGCTTCTTTTATTACATCATTGTCAACTTTAACGTAAGGAGCCTTTGAAAATTCCCAGTCTGTAGCACACAAACCTAAACATGGTACACCTGATACGTCTACTTTATCGCCGTATTTTTGTGGAACAATGTCGATTAATTCTTGAAGGTTTGCAGAACCCATTACAAAACATGTTGTACCTAAACAAACTTTAACACTAATTTTTTCCATTTTTACCTTCCTTTGTGTTGTCAGATTTTACATAAACTCTACGTTTACTTTTTTGAAATATTTGTCCTGTAAAACAATTGCCATCTTTTTAATAATATTTTTTCTTATTTCGATTTCAATTGGTAATGCAGGATTATAGTGAGCTTGGTTTAGCTTAGCACCAACCATAAAATTGATACAATCACTATCTAATAAGAATTTTATCAGCTTTCCGGCAGCATTGTCAACATCTAAAGTTCCTTTTTCTAAACATTCCAAAGTTTCAGTTAATGTAAGGATTCCCTCTGTTACCAAATCTACACCATCCATGTAAGAGCAACTTGGTAATTTGCCGATGCTGATTTCTTTATCCATTGTTATACTTTTATTTAATTCTCTTGATATGAGGTTAGCTGTAGTACCTCCACAAATAGCTTTTTTCCCAGGAAATTCATCAAATAGTTTTGCATAATCTGCATCTTGTTTTTGGTTAAATGGCGGTCCAGTAAAAACTAAAGATGTTCTTGGTTCTCTAAAGTATAATACGCAAGCTGAAATATCATCTTTTGGTAATCTGTTAGTTTCGATATTTTTTGCTTGTCGAACAATATAAGCAGATAATTCAGAACTAGATATATTGGGTTCTTCTTTTAATTTTGCAAGTACAAGTTCGATTAATCCTTCTCTGCGTAATCCGAGTTTTAACTTTCCGTTTCCTAGTCCACATTGAGTTACACCATCTGAACAAAAAATTAACCTATCTCCGAGTTCAAGATTTATTTTGTAGCTTTTCATACATCTGTTTTTAAAAGTTTTTGATTGAATAGTATCATATGGTGGGTTCATAATCTCACCATTTTTTATCCATATGAATTCAGGGTTACCTTCTTCTATAATTTTTGCAACACCTTCATCATTGACGTCAATTATAGAAAAGGTTGAGTAACTTATTTTTCTTACTTTGCATACCGGTAATGAGTTCATAACAATTTCTGCAGCTTTTCGAATTGGGATTTCTTGTTTTTCAATAAATTTCAAAAGCATAGTTGCAGTCATGCAAGACAGGATGTTTGCTTTTATCCCGCTACCAAGACCATCTGATAATACTGCAATTAATTTAGCTTCATTTGGGTATCTTTTTGATGTGAAATAATCTCCAAATGCGTTTTGATTATGTTTTTTAATTTGGTAGCAGTCGATATCAATAAACATTATTTATCTCCTTCGGTTTTGACATCATAGTCGTTTGCGATTGAGTTTAATAATGTTTCTGTCTCAACCATGTGTTCGCCAAGTAGGCAAGCGATTTCTTGAACAATTGAAATGTTTTTTGAAATAACTTCTTTTGCTTTTTCTGAAATACGTTCTCTATTTGTTTCGGTTTGAGTTACATCGGTAATAATTGCACCTACAATTTCATTTGGCTCAATTGTAAATACATTTATGTCATATAGTCTATCTTTTACGTTGTAGTGTTCTTTATGTAATTCTTTTCCTGTTTTTAAAATGGTTCTGAATAAATCAGAAAATTCTACAATTCTATCTATTGCAGCTCCAGTCATGCCATCTGGTCTTGCTTTAAATATTTCATACATTTCACCAGCAAACATTTTCATAAAACTATCATTAGCTTCTAGGATATTCATATTGTTATCTACCATAACAATTGCGGATGGCATACAACGTAACATTGCTGCAGCTTTTCTCATTGCGATTTTTCTCATATATGAAATACACATTGAGGATTCTGCTACGCCATCAAGTAATGCTACTGCAAGTTCTCGGCAAGATGAGTATCCGCAACCACCACAATTTAACTCATCTTCAACAGAATGTTTACCTATTTTTTTTAAGGTTTTTTGAATGTCTTCCATTGTGTATTTAGATTGAGCGATTGCTTTTGGAGAATAATCACATTCAACAACCAATTTTGGTTCTGTTGGTATTTCATCTCTAACTTTTACCTTGTACATTACGTCAGAAATTGAGCTTATGCTTGCATTGTTTGATGCGATACAAGGCCCTGTTATACATCCTGATTCGCATGCTAAAGCTTCTACAAATACCGGAACCATTAATTTTTCAGGGTCAAGGTTTTCTAATGCTCTTTCAAATGCAGCAATTGTACATATTTCCATTAATTGGACTTGAGGTTTAACTCCAATTTTTTTAATTGTTTCATTCATACCGCCGTTTATTGGATATAATGTTCCTTCGTGGGCACTGTATGGTACAAATTCAAAATGATTTTCTTTTTTGATTTCTGAAATGTCATCGATTTCGTCCGATATCCATATTTTTAACTCTTCAAATGTTAATGAAACATCAATAAGACCATCGTTTTCATCTGATTCATTTTTCTTACCTATACAAGGTCCAATAAACACGACTGCAATGTCATTTCCATATAGTTCTTTTAACATTTTTGCGTGAGTTTTTGCAGGTGAACCAACAGGAGTTATGTATTTTGCATATTCTGGTTTGTATAGTCTTATGTAATCAACAATTACTGGGCATGCACTTGAAATAAGTAAACCTTTTTCCATGTTGTTTAACATTTTTGCATCGTGTATGGATACTTCTTGTGCACCAATTGCGGTTTCTGAGACATCTTTGAATCCTAATCGTTTTAATATAGCAATCATTTTTTGTGCAGAGTTTTCAAAAACTGATCTCCAAGATGGAGCTAATGAAACATAAACATCCTTTTGTGCAATGAGTAAGTTTTTAACTTTCTCTAAATCGGTTCTGACACATTTTGCGTTTGCAGGACAAACTTTTACGCATGTTCCGCAAGATATACACTTTTCAGGGATGACTGATGCGTGGTTGTTTTCGATTTTAATAGCCTTAACAGGACAATCTCGTACGCATCTGTAACAGTCGTGACATTCATTGATAAGTGTATAGACCGGATGTTGATTATTCATTTTTAAACCCCTATTTTATTTTTTATACTAATGCAGTTGATAAAATTTCTTTTAATTTTTCTTCATTGATTTCATTATATAAAACATCATTAATGTAGATATTTGGTCCTGTTGAACATTTTTCTTGGCATAATCCGCCAACTAATTCAATTTCTGCATCTAAGTTATTTTCTTTTATATAATTTTCTAAAAAATTTAAATTCTCTAAATTTCCTCGGGCAAAGCATGAGCTTCCCATACAAACTTTTATATTATGTTTTGGCATTTTTTATATCTTCCTCACTATTTATATTTTCAATATTATTACACCTTTTGTCTTATGGCAAGTGTTATTTTTTATCTTTTTTTAAGTAAATCTTTACTACCTGTAAATTTAAGTAAATAAATTTGGCAAAGAATCTTCTTTGTGCTATAGTATAACTATATTTGATAGATTAGGGAGAAGTATATGTCAGAGAATATGCAAGACATTGTAAATGATAAAGGTTTGGAAGCATTAAAAGAAGTAGAGAGTGCTCAAGTGAAAGAAGCTATTGAAACTCGCACTTCTGCAGAATATAGTGCGGATAATATTAGAGTTTTAGAGGGCTTGGAAGCTGTAAGAATTAGGCCAGGTATGTATATTGGTTCAACTTCTCAAAGAGGTTTGCACCACTGTATATATGAAATTGTTGATAACTCAATTGATGAATCATTGGCGGGTTATTGTACAGATATCCATGTAACAATTCATGCTGACAACAGTGTAACCGTTGAAGATAATGGTCGTGGAATTCCAGTTGATATCAAGCCAGATAGTGGTAAATCTGCATTAGAAATTGTTCACACCGTACTTCACGCTGGTGGTAAATTCGGTGATGGCGGATATAAAGTGTCAGGCGGTCTTCACGGCGTTGGTGCTTCTGTTGTAAACGCATTATCAGAAAAATATATGGTTGAAGTTTCTCGTCAAGGTTATGTATGGAGACAAGAATATATGAGAGGGGAACCTCTTGCTCCTGTTGAAAAAGGTGAAGCTACTGATAAAACTGGTACAAAAACTACTTGGTGGCCTGATCCTGAAATCTTTACAGAAACTACAGAAATCGATTGTGATGTTATTGCAAATCGTTTAAGAGAGATGGCATTTTTAAATAAAGGTTTGAAAATTATTTTCTCTCGTCATGATTCTGAAGAAGTTGAAACTTTCCATTATGAAGGTGGTATAGGAAGTTATGTTGAGTTTTTAAATAAAAATAAAACTGTGCTTCATGAAAAACCAATTTACATTGATAAAATGGTTGGGAATTTACAGGTTGAAGTTGCGATGCAATACACTGAATCTTATACAGAAAGTGTTTTATCGTTTGCAAACAATATCAATACTCACTCTGGTGGTACTCATTTAACAGGTTTTAGAAACTCTATTACTCGTGTTTTAAATGACTACGCTAGAAAAAATAATATTTTAAAAGATTCTGAACAAAATCTTTCAGGGGAAGATGTTAGAGAAGGTCTAACTGCAATTGTTTCTGTAAAACTTCCTAACCCTGAGTTTGAAGGTCAGACAAAAGAAAAATTGGGCTCTCAAGAAGCTATGGGTGCAGTTCAAGATGCTGTTAGGGATAAATTACAAGAATGGTTAGAATTTAACCCTAAAATGGCAAAAACAATTATTGAAAAAACTCTTCAAGCTCAACGAGCTAGAGAAGCTGCAAGAAAAGCTAGAGAGTTAACAAGAAGAAAAACTGTTCTTGAAAATTCAACATTACCAGGTAAACTTGCTGATTGTTCAAACAGAGAACCTGAAAAATGTGAAATTTATCTTGTTGAGGGAGATTCTGCGGGTGGTTCTGCAAAACAAGGCAGAAATAGAATGTTCCAAGCAATCTTGCCTCTACGTGGTAAAATCTTGAATGTAGAAAAAGCAAGACTTGATAGAATTTATGGTAATAACGAAATTCAATCTATGGTTCAAGCTTTTGGCATCAAAATTAGTAGAAATCCAGAAGAAGTTGAAATTGATAAATTAAGATATCATAAAATTATTATCATGACAGATGCTGACGTTGATGGTGCTCACATTAGAACATTGATGTTAACATTCTTCTTCAGATATGCAAGACCATTGATTGAAAATGGCTATGTATATATTGCTCAACCTCCATTATTTAAAGTTACTCAAGGAAAAACTTCTGAGTATTTATTTAATGAACATGTGTTAGATAAAATGCTTAAAGAACGTGGTATTAAGAATTTAAGTTTATCTGACAAAGAAAAGAAAAATGTAAAAACTGGTGATGATTTACTTGCGTTAATTAAAAATATGTCTGAATATTATCGTTCATATAATAATCCTATCTTAAATTTATTCCCAGCAGTATTTTTAAGAGGTTTGGTACGTTCTGAAATTACTTTAGAGGATTTTGATAGTCAATTAAGAATGAATGAAGTTTGTGACTATTTGAATCATTATCTTTTAGATCACGCTACAAATTATAATATTCAAGAAGCTGAAAACTATAAGGTTGAAGTTAAATATAATCCAGAAAATGCTAAATACTCATTTGTACTTCACTTAAATGAAGAAGAACATGTTACATTGAATCAAAATATCATCAAGAGTTCAGAGTATAAGAAATTAAAAGCTTCTTATCCTCAAATTCGAGATTTCTTGATTGAAGAATCTAATGGATTATTATTAGAAACTGATACAGAAAAATACGAAATTGATTCATTTGAAAGATTACAAAAAATTATTGATGAAAGAGGTCAAAAAGGATTGCAAATTCAGCGATTCAAAGGTTTGGGTGAAATGATGCCTCAACAATTATGGGAAACAACAATGGATCCTGCGACAAGAACTTTATTAAAAGTTAATATCGAAGATGCAATGTTGTGCGATCAATTATTCGATGTGTTGATGGGTGATAAAGTTGAACCTCGTAGAGATTTTATCGAAACTAACGCTGTTTATGCAACTAATATTGATACATAGTTATAAAAATAAAGAGATAAAAAGGACTTCTTTACTGAAGTCCTTTTTTTTATTATCAAAACTATTAAAACTTATTTCTTAAAATGGTTTTGTTTGGTTTAATTTTAATCTTAAATCTCTAAATCTAGCGATATCTTCTTGAGTTTTTCCAGAATCTCTAAATACAGCTTGAGATGTTGGGTGAACCATCAAAACATAATCCATATGAATTTCTAAGAAATTATATCTTCTAGGAGATTGGTTGCCGTTACGTGGATATATTTCAGCATTTGTAACTGCTAAAAATCTTCTTTCTTTATCATTTAAAAGGTCTGTTAATTCGCGATTTGTATTAGTATATTTTGAAACGTGAACAACCCCTTTTATATCGTGGTCGGCTGTTAAAATTGTTACCTCTATAGGTACTGTATCACTATGTTTTGCCATTTTATAATTCCTTCTTCTCTTCTAATAATTTAGTATATTATATTTTATTCAAATTGTCTATATATTAAATTTTATCAACTTTTTTTCTAAATCTTCCGCCATATGTTTCGTGTACATCAACAACAGAAACAAATGCTCTAGAGTCAATTTCTTTTATAATATCAAGCATTTTAGGTAATTCTAATCTAGAAATGACGCAGTATATAATGTCTTTTTCTTGACCTGAGTATCCACCAATTCCTTTCAAATAGGTTACGCTGATGTCAAGTTTTTCGATTAGGGCTTTACCTATTAAATTAGCTTCATTGCTTATAATTCTGACTGATTTTGAGCTATTTAAACCTTCCATAACTGCATCAATAACTTTTGATGCGATGAAGTATGTCAGGATAGAATACATTGCACTGCTCCATCCAAATACTTTTCCAGCAACAAGATAAATGAAAAGGTTTATGCCCATTATGAATTCACCGACTGAACATCCGCATTTTTTTGAAATCAATAATGATAAAATTTCTGTACCGTCAAGTGAAGCTTCGTTTTTCAAGATTAATCCGACTCCAAAGCCAAGCATAATACCACCGAACACTGTTGCCAATGTTATATCATCGGTTGCGTGGTGACCGTGGAAAAAGTTTAATGCTATAGCAAGGATAATGTTACCATACGCTGTTAGAGCTACAAACATTTTTCCCATTTTTTTCAATGCCAGAATAATAAATGGAGCATTTATTAGTATTACCAATAGACCAAGATTCCATTTTGTTAAATGGTTTATAATCATTGAAATACCAATAATCCCACCGTCAATTACTTCATTTGGTAATAGAAATGATTCTAATGCTAATGCAGCAATAATTGCACCGATTGTTATAAAAAATAAACTTTTTATAAGTTTAAAAACGGTTCTTTTTGGTTTGTTCTGGTTTTGCATTTTACTTCCTATCTTTGTTGATGGTTATTAATTTTTCAAGATTAAAAATAGATTTTTTTTCTGGTTGTTCTATATTTTTATATCCTAAAATATTTTCCAAATCTGCTTTCAAAGTTGGGATGTCGTCATATTTTTTTAATGAACCATCCAAAGTTAGGGATACGTCACCGGTTTCTTCAGAAATAACAAGACAAGCTGCGTTGCTTGATTCTGTCATACCAATAGCTGCTCTATGGCGAGTACCATATTTCCAGCTAAGTTTAGGGTCATCTGTCAAAGGTAACAAAACTCCAGCTGATATGATTTTGTTTTCACTAATAACTATTGCCCCATCGTGTAAAGGGGTATTTTCGTGGAATATTGTTAATATCAATTCTGTTGAAACGTCTGCATTTAGCATTGTACCAACATCGTGATATGTGTTGCTTAAATCTTTTTGGAATACGATTAATGCTCCAGTATGTGATTTTGATAAATATTTCACAGCTTCAATAATTTCTTTAATTACATCGATTGTTTTATTTGATTCTTTAGTTTTATCGTTTTCGAATAATCTTTTGAAGAAATCCACTTGTCCTAAATATCCTAAAAATCTTCTCAATTCAGGTTGGAAAATAACGATTAAACTTAACGCAATCAAACTTACAATTGCTCTTATGAATACGCCTAGTATGGTTAAATTTATAGCGACTAAGATTTCGCTAAATAACCATAAGAACACAAGCACAATTGCGCCTTTGACAAATTTTTCCGAATGGGTATTTTTGATAAATTTTTTATAAAACACGCTTAAAATAGCTACAATAATACAAACTTCAAAGATATTTTTCCATCCAAAAGTATCTTTGATGTAAATGTGCCAGTTACCTATAAAATTTTGAAACAACATTAATAAATCGTCTATCATTTTTTCAACCTATCAGGAATTATATCGTGCGAAATTAAATCATTTAAAGTTTCTCTTTCAATGATAACATCGGATTGAGAATCATTAACAAGAACCATTGCAGGTTTTTGAACTCTATTATAATTTGAAGCCATTGAATAATTGTAAGCTCCGGTATTAAACACACATAAAATATCGCCTTCTTCTACTTTTGGGAGTTCGATATTTTTAATTAGAATATCACCAGATTCACAGAATCTTCCAGCGATAGTAATTTTTTCAGTTTCGTCAGAATCTTTTTTATTTGCGATTTCTGCGTAATACTCAGCTTGATACATAGAAGGTCTTGGGTTATCAGACATACCGCCGTCAATTGCCACATATTTAGTACCTTGTGGAACTTGTTTTGAACTACCAATTGTATAAAGTGTAACTCCAGAAGTAGAAATAATACTTCTTCCTGGTTCAATAAATAGAGTAGGTGGTTCAATATTATATTTTTCGGTAACTTCGTTTAATTTATTAACTATAAGTTCTGCAATTTGATAAGTTGAAGGTGGTTCATCTGCGCTTGTATATTTTACACCAAGTCCGCCACCGATATTGATTTCGTGTAATTCCAATTCAAATTTTTCATTAATTCTAGCAATTTCTTTTGCCAAAATTTCGATTTCATCAGGGAAAATACTTGTTTCAAAAATTTGCGAACCGATATGAGCGTGTAGCCCGTGAATTTTAATATTTTTATATTCATTTTGAATAAGTTCTAAAGCTTCATCAATTTGAGTTAAATCGAATCCGAATTTTGAATCAAGATGACCAGTTTGAATATATTCGTGGGTATGGCATTCAATTCCTGGAGTAATTCTTAATAGTGCGTTTGCAACTATATTTTTACTTTGAGCGATTTCATTAAGTAGAGCAAGTTCAAAGAAGTTATCAACAGAAATTCTACCAACACCCAAATCAAGAGCAAGGGTCAACTCATCAAAAGACTTGTTGTTTCCGTTGAACAAAACTTTAGACATATCTGCTCCGGCTTTGTAAACTGTGTAGATTTCGCCGCCAGAAACTGTATCAAAACCAAAACCTTCTTCTGCTAAGATTGTTGCAATAGCTGATGTACAAAGTGCTTTAGAAGCATACATCATATTAGTTTTTGGATATTTTTCGAAAGCTTTTTTATAATCTTTGCAGATTGAGCGAAGAGTTTTTTCATCAATGACATAAAGCGGAGTTGAATATTTTTCGGCTAATTCAACAACATCACAACCCCCAATTTCAATATTCCCATTAGAATTAGTTTTTGTTGTTAATGGTTTTAGGGATTGGTTAGTACTCGATGTCATCAAATGTGCTCCTTCACTTTACTGGGTTTATATTATAATATCATAATTTGGTTGATTTTTATATACTACATTTCTTGTATTTAGTATGAGAAAAACTTGTCAAAATCAACATCATCAAAACTACACAAAAGTCTAAAAATCTCATCATCTTCATCCATTCTTTGGAAATTATACTCGTTAAACTTCCAATATTTAGGATTACTTCCTTTAACTTTGACAATATCTTTATCTTTCAGGATATTCAATTTCTTTTTAACGGTTTCTGCTGGAATCCCTACCAATTTAGCCAATTCAACAGCTGTAATTCCATCTTCTGATGAGCATTTTTCAGGGGTTAGAAACATTAACTCTAACCCAACAGTTTTAAGGATTTTATCTTCTGCGCCGATGTCATAGTTATCCATAACTTTATCATACATTAAACATATCGTCAGGATATCCTATATTTAAAGGAAATTAATATTTATATAAACCACAGTCAATAAATTAATCTATCGGATATTTTTGTAAACTTTTGTAAAATTCACCCAAAAATGATTAAAGAAATACTACTTAATAACCGAATTAATAGATTACAGGTAGAAATCTAAGAGGGTATAATTATGAAAAATTCAATAGGATTTAATGAAAAAGGTTTTAAAGCATTATCAATTGCAGCATTGGCAGGTTGTGCAATGTTAGGAACATCAGCTGTAGCTACAGATGTAGAAACATACGGTACAGGTGATACATCAAAGTATTACAAATGGGAAGCTGATGCATCTGGTAATAAAGCACTTGTTGAAGCTATAGAATCTGAAGCTCAAGTGAAAGTAAATTATGACACATCTAATCCTCAATCAAGATTAGAAAATACAACAGATATTTCTTCATCTCCTCTTGTAGGTAACTATATTAACCAAAATATAACATCTAACGATGCCTATGGCGGAGCGGTTGATAATAAAGGTGCAATCGGCGCTATCACAGGTGATTTTATTGGTAACTATGCAAAATCTGAAACAGCCACAGCAAAAGGTGGTGCGATCTATAATGGTGTTCATGGTGGGTTAACAACAGTTGGTGATATCACAGGTGATTTCATAGGTAACTACGCTCAAGGTGCTGTTAGTGCCTATGGCGGAGCGATTGTTAATTATACACCTCTAGGTGAGACAACAATAGGTAATATTACAGGCGATTTCATCGGTAACTATGCTCAAAGTTCTTCTTATGCCTCAGGTGGAGTGATTTATAATTATAACGGCACAATCGGCGATATTACAGGTGATTTTATAGGTAACTACGCTCTAGGTGAATATTCCTCAGGCGGAGCGATTTATAATTATGGCACAATCGGCGATATCACAGGTGATTTTATAGGTAACTATGCTTTTTCTTCTTCTGCTGCCACAGGCGGAGCGATTTATAATTATAACGGCACAATCGGCGATATTACAGGAGATTTTATCAGCAATTATACACGTGGTGGCACTTATTATAGTAATCATGGTGGAGCGATTTCTAATGTTGATAGAGGCACAATAGGTAATATTACCGGAGATTTTATCGGTAACTATGTAAAAGCTCAAGATTACACTTGGGGTGGAGCTATTTCAAATTTATTTTCATCATCTATTGGTAATATTAAAGGAGACTTTATAGGTAACTATGTAGAAGGCGCTAAGAACTATTCAAACTACTATGGTGGTGGTGCGATAGCTATGGGTGAATCTTCTAGTATAGAATCTATTACTGGCGACTTTATAGACAACTATGTAAAAATGACAGGTGTTTCTGCTTATGGTGGTGCTATTTCTATCGTTGGTTCTGGCTCAGAAATCGGCAATATCACAGGAGATTTTATCGGCAACTACGCTTCTTCTTCTGATTCTTCTGCCTATGGCGGAGCGATTTATAATTATAACGGATATTTCGGCGATATCACAGGTGACTTCACAGGCAACTACGCTCAAGGTAAAACTGAAGCATACGGCGGTGCTATCTATAACAAAGGTTCAAACGCACAAATTGGTAACATCTCAGGCAACTTCGATGGCAACTATGCCAAATCAGAAGGCACAACTCAAGGTGGTGCTATATTCAACCAAGATGCAACTATCGGCAACTTAGTTGCTAATTTTACAAACAACTACGCAGAAGGTAAAAATTGGGTCGAAGGTGGTGCGATCTGGAATAGAAACGCAACAATTGGAGATATTACAGGCGACTTTATCAACAATAGCCTATTAGCATCATCAGGTAATGCTCAAGGTGGTGTAATCTATAATAACGGCGGTACAGTTGGCACAATGAGCGGTCAATTTATTGGCAACTCTGCAACAACAAACTCAGGTGACGCAATCGGTGGTGCAATATTCAATAACGGTTCAACAATCACAGCTATCACAAATTCATTATTTAGCCAAAACTCAGCAACAGGTACAGGCTGGGTAGAAGGCGGCGCAATCTGGAACTCAAATAGCGCAACTTTAGGCGATGTTGAAGCAAGCTTTAGCGAAAATACAGTAAACGCAGGCTCAGGCACAGCTCAAGGTGGTGCAATCTATAATAACTGGTATAGTAAAATTGGAAACATCACAGGC
>JAZLBN010000034.1:0-9752 GCA_045613725.1 Candidatus Gastranaerophilaceae bacterium | reverse complement strand
AGAGCTGTTCGATTTTCGCCTTATTCAACAAACGTAAGTGGTAATACTGTTGTTTATCTTTATGCAAGAGGATACAGAAAGGTTAGGTAATTTAGTTATGAAAAAATATATATATGTACAAAATGACAAAATAAATGGATGCGGTCAATGTATGCAATTAACTGAAGGTGTTAAAAACATAGAAGTTTCTTCTGAAATTTTTGAAAACTTTATAAATAACAATTTACTATACATATATAAAGATGATAAAATAGTTCCAAATCCAAATTATGAAAATGATAAACAAAATGAATTTATTCAACAAAGGATAAACGAAATTCATACAGAGCTAGAGACTCTTGATACAAAAAGAATTAGAGCTGTATGTGAAGATGAGATTAAAAATGAATCTACAGGAGAAACTTGGCTCGATTTCTACAATGGACAAGTTTATGACTTAAGAGTTGAACTTGCATCATTGAAAGCTCAATTATAAAATTGAGCATTTTAAATAATTTCGAGGCGATATGTGATATTTTGCATATCGTCTCTGTTATAAATTCATGTTTTTGTTATAATTTACACAAATACATATAGGAGAATAGGTTATGGTAGAAATAAGAGAAGAATTTATAAATCAAGCAAAACATATTGCACGAAATGCCGAAGTATTACCTGGTGGTATTGAAGAATTAGCTGTAAAACTTCAACACGCAGCAGATACTAAAACGCCATTAAGAGTAAAATTAGGTATGGATCCAACAAGACCAGATCTACACTTGGGGCATACTGTTGTTATGAGAAAGCTAAAAGAATTCCAAGCTTTAGGACAACAAATCGTTTTACTTGTAGGTGGTGCTACAGCTATGATTGGAGATCCTTCAGGTAAATCAGAAACAAGACCGGCTTTAACTAAAGAACAAGTTGATGAAAATGCTAAAACCTATTTCGAACAAATGTCAAAAGTATTGGATGTGTCTAATGCAGAAGTTTGTAACAACGCAGATTGGTTACACAAAATGAGCTTTTCTGAGTTATTGGCATTAGCTGGTAAAATTACAGTTGCTCAGATGATGACACGTGATGACTTTTCTAAAAGATATGCTGAAGGAAAACCAATTGCAATTCACGAGTTTTTCTATCCATTAATGCAAGCTTATGATTCTGTTGCTATTGATGCTGATATCGAGTTAGGTGGAACAGATCAAAGATTTAATACGCTATTAGGTAGAGATATTCAAACTGCTTATGGTAAAAAGTATCCACAATTAGTTGTTCTTTTACCTTTACTTGAAGGGACTGATGGTGTTGTAAAAATGTCAAAAACATATCCTGAACACTGTATTTCTTTAACTGATAGTGCAAAAGATATGTTTGGTAAACTAATGAGTATTCCAGATAATATGATTACTCGTTATTATAGTTTATTAACAGATGCAACAAAGGAAGAATTAGAAACATATGACAAACAAATTGCTGATGGTTCAATTAATCCTCGTAATATAAAAATGCAATTAGCCTTTCAAATAACAGAAGAATATCATGGAAAAGAAGGTGCCGAAGCTGCTCAAGCAGATTTTATTAATGTTGTTTCTAATAAAGGTATTCCAGATGATATCCAAGAAGTTAAAATTGAGCAGGGTAAAGCAATTTTAGATTTATTAACTGAATTAAACTTCGTTCAAAGCCGAGGAGAGGCAAAGCGTTTAATCCAAGGTGGCGGAGTAAAAATCGACGGAGAAAAAATTGCTGACCCATCTTATACAATTTCTTTTGAAGAAAGTGTAGTATTGCAAGCAGGAAAACGTAAATTTGCAAAACTTGTAAAATAGGTAAACAATGTTCAATATAATAAAACGTGGAATATTAAAAGTAAGTGAAGATATAAAAGTTATCTACGATAACGATCCTGCAGCAAAGAATATATTAGAAGTTATGCTTTGTTATCCCGGATTGCATGCGATAATTGCATATCGTTTTGCTCATAGGTTATACAAATGGAATATCCCACTTATACCTCGTATTATTTCTTATCTAACAAGGATTGTCACTGGTATAGAAATCCATCCTGGAGCAAGAATTGGACGAAGATTTTTTATAGATCATGGTGAAGGTGTTGTTATAGGTGAAACAACTATTGTTGGAGACGATGTTCTTTTATACCAACAAGTAACCTTAGGTGGTACAGGTAAAGAATCTGGAAAACGACATCCGACAGTGGGTAACAATGTTATTATTGGTGCAGGTGCAAAAGTTTTGGGAAATATTATCATTGCTGATAATGTTAGAATAGGTGCGGGGTCTGTTGTAGTAGATGATGTTCCAGAAAACTCAACAGTTGTAGGTGTTCCTGGTCGAGTTGTTCATCGTGCAATTGCAGATAGTCAGGGTAATTTGATGCATAACAGAATTCCTGACCCTATAAAATGTGAAATAAACAAACTTAAAGCAGAAATTGAGATATTAAAAAACAAAGAATAATTTTTTATAAAGTTAATAACTCGAAAGAATTGTCTAAAAATTTTTAACGTGCTATTATTAATTTGAAAAGTAGTATAAAAAAAGATTAAAAGTATTATGGTAAAAGTTTCTGTAGTTATTCCGGTTTACAACGTAGAGCAATATCTTGAAAAGTGTTTAGAAAGCTTAATTAATCAAGCACTAAAAGATATCGAAATTATTTGTATCAATGATGGTTCAACAGACAATTCACTATTGATATTAAAGAAGTATGCTGAAAAAGATTCTCGTATCAAAATTATAGATAAAGAAAACGAAGGTCAAGGGGTTGCGAGAAATATCGGGATACAGAATTCAACAGGAGAATATATTACATTTGTAGATCCTGATGATTGGATTGAACTTGATATGTACGAAAAAATGTATAATCAAGCTAAATCATTGGATTCTCAAGTTGTTTTTTGCAATTACAGAAAAGTTAATGAAGTTGATGGAAAAACTTCGATTCCAAATATTTTTAGAAAGGCTGTATCAACTACAAAATCAAAAGCTCTAACAATCGAGTCAGGTAAAAATATTAAAAAACCTATATTGTATAAAAGCTTTTTAGTTGCTCCTTGTTATGTTTGGAACGGAATATATGAAGCTTCAATAATTAAACAGAATGCTGTAAGATTTGCAGATTTGAGATGCTATGAAGATATTATGTTTTTAGTTAGAACAATTATTTTGGCTCAAAACATTTCGTATATTAACTCTGTTTTTTATAATTATAGAATACGTAAAACATTAACTCTTAGAGCAAATGAAGAAGGATATATTGATTTAATAAACATAATAAAAGCAGTAAAAGATTATTTAAAAAAACAAGATTTGATGAACGATTTTGAATCTAATTTTGAATATTTTTGCGTATCAAATATTTATAGAGTATATGCAACTATGAATACAGAAGATTATAAACGAAATCTTCTTGAATTATGTGAAGAAATTTTGGATGAACATTTATTAGTAGATTTGCAAATAAAAATTTTATTAAGTTTAAAGATTTGGAAGCGAATACTTTTAAATCCGACAAAGATAAAACAACATATGGAAAATGATTTTTATCTAATGAAGTATGTGCTTTAATAAAAAATAAAAGAAAGGACATAGTTTTCACTATGTCCTTTTTATTTGTAATTATTAAGTTCTGCCAAAGATTACATCATGCCGCCCATGCCACCCATGCCAGCCATAGCTGCAGACATGTCAGGAGCTGAAGTTTTATCTTCTGGGATTTCAACAACAGCTGCCTCTGTAGTTAATAACATTGAACCAACTGAAGCTGCGTTTAATAATGCTGAACGAGTAACTTTAGCAGGGTCAACGATACCAGCTTGGAACATATCAACATATTTGCTGTTTAGCGCATCATAACCAAAAGAACCGTCTTTTTCTAATACACAATCAACAACAACATCAGCTTTAGCGCCAGCGTTTCTAGCAATTGCTCTTAGAGGAACATCTAGAGCTGCTGTAAGAATTTTATAACCAACTTTTTCATCATCAGAATCAAATTCGATTGAATCTAATTTAGAAACAAGTTCTTGTTGAACTCTTAATAAAGCAACACCACCACCAGGAACAATGCCTTCTTCGTTAGCTGCTCGAGTAGCGTTAAGAGCATCTTCAATTCTTAATTTTCTTTCTTTTAGTTCAACTTCAGAAGCAGCACCAACTTCAATTAATGCAACACCGCCAGAAAGTTTTGCAACACGTTCGTTAAGTTTTTCTTTATCATATTCAGAATCAGAAGCTTCGATCTGTTTCTTGATTAATCTAACACGTTCTTGAACAGCTGCTTTTGTTTCATCGCCAACAACGATAGTTGTTTCATCTTTAGTAACAGTAACGCGTTTAGCTTTACCTAACATTTGAGTAGTTACGTTTTCTAGTTTAATACCAAGTTCTTCAGTGAACATTTCTCCACCTGTTAAGATTGCGATATCTTCAAGCATAGCTTTTCTTCTATCACCAAAACCAGGAGCTTTAACAGCAACAGCTCTTAAAACTTTTCTCATTGTATTAACAACTAAAGTTGCTAGAGCTTCACCTTCTATATCTTCTGCAATAAGCAATAAAGATCTACCATCACGTGCAACTTGTTCTAGTAATGGAACTAAGTCTGCAATTAAATTGATTTTTTTGTTGCAGCAGAACACGTAAGCATCTTCTAGAACTGCTTCCATTCTTTCTGGGTCAGTAACAAAGTATGGAGAGATATAACCCTTATCAAATTGCATACCTTCAACAACTTTTAAGTTAGTGCCGAAAGATTTAGATTCTTCAACTGTAATTACACCATCATGACCAACTTTTTCCATAGCTTCAGCGATTAGTTCACCGATTTCTCTGTTGTTACCAGCTGAAATTGCAGCAACTTGAGCAATTTCTTCTTTAGTATTAACAGGTCTAGCCATAGATTTAATCTTTTCAACAGAAGCTTCAACAGCTCTATCAATACCACGTTTCATTGACATTGGGTTAGCACCTGCAGTTAGGTTTTTTAATCCTTCACGAACGATAGCTTGAGCTAAAACTGAAGCTGTTGTTGTACCATCACCTGCAACATCATTTGTTTTAGATGAAACTTCTTTTAATAATTGTGCTCCAGAATTTTCTAAAGCATCTTTTAATTCAATTTCTTTTGCAATAGTAACACCATCATTAACAATTTGAGGTGCGCCGAATTTTTTTGTTAAAATTACGTTTCTTCCTTTTGGTCCAAGAGTAACTTTAACAGCATCGGCTACTGCATCAATACCTCTAAGAAGAGCTTTTCTTGCTTCTTCTTCAAATACAATACGTTTTGCCATTTTATATCTCCTTATTCAATAACTGCTAATGCATCTTTTACTGATAAAATTTTGTATTCTGTACCATCAACTTTAACATCTGTGCCAGAATATTTAGCATAAAGGATTACATCCCCAACTTTAACATCCATTGGTTCTCTTTCACCTTTGTCATTTAGTTTACCAAGACCAACTGCAACAACCTCACCTCTTTGAGGTTTTTCTTTAGCGCTATCAGGAATAAAAATTCCGCCTGAAGTTTGTTCTGTTTCTTCTACAACTTTAATAACAATTCTTTCACCTAATGGTTTAATCATAATTTCTCTCCTTTTATCACTACAACTATATTTATATAACGAAAATACCCAAATATTAATAAAGTTAAGGAAAAATTAATTATTTAAAAGTTAAAAAATTTACATAAAATTTATTCATTGTATAATATCTTTATGGATAAAAAATTATTTGTAATATCAGGATGTTCAGGTGTAGGAAAAGGCACTGTATTAAAAGAATTTATGGCAAGAAATTCTAAGAATTTTATATTGTCTGTTTCTTGTACAACTCGTGCTCCTAGATTCGGTGAAGTTGATGGTGTTAATTATTTCTTTTTAACAAAAGAGGAATTTGAAAAAAGTGTTGCTGAAGATAAATTTTTGGAACACGCACAATTTGCAGGGAATTGTTATGGTACAAAAAAGAAATACATTAAACAAAAATTTGAAGAAGGTTACAATATAATTTTAGAAATAGAGACTCAAGGTGCTCTTCAAGTTAAAGAAAAAATGCCTGAAGCTGTTTTGATATTTATAGCACCACCAAGTGTTGAAGAATTAGAAAATCGTTTAAGAGGACGTAACACTGAAGATGAAACAACTATTCAAAAACGTCTTGATGAAGTAAAAATTGAACTTGAGCGTTCTAAAAAATATGACTATATAGTAATAAATGACAATTTAGAACGTGCAATTGCTGAGGTTGAAAGCATTACTCGTAAAGAGTTGGAGGGATAAATGCTTAGCGGTAAAACGATTCTGGTGGGTATTACAGGTGGTATTGCAGCATATAAAATCTGTGAACTTATTAGAATGTACAAAAAGAACGGTGCGAATGTAAAAGTTATTTGTACACCGAATGCTATGAATTTTGTTACCAAATTAACCCTTCAAAATTTATCTCAAAATGAAGTTTATGTTGAGGAATTTACACCAAAAGAATGGAAACCAGAACATATTTCATTGGCCGATGAAGCTGATATAATGGTAATTGCACCTGTTACAGCAAATACTATTGCTAAAATCGCTCAAGGAATTGCAGATAATCTTTTAACATCTGTCGCTTGTGCTTTTTCAAAAAAAATGCTTATTGCGCCAGCTATGAATTGTAATATGTGGAATAATTCTGCAGTTCAAGAAAATTTAAAAACATTACAGTCCCGAGGTATTGAAATATTAGAGCCTGAAAGTGGTTTTTTAGCTTGTGGATATCTAGGAAAAGGCAGATTATGTAGCATTGATAAAATATACAATGAAACAGTTGAAGCTCTTAGTTATTCGCAAAAATTGGTAGGGAAAAAAATTGTAATTACATCTGGTGGTACGATTGAAGATATTGACCCAGTGAGATATATTTCAAATTACTCGTCAGGTAAAATGGGATTTGCTCTTGCAAATGTTGCCAAAGACATGGGGGCAGAAGTTGTTTTGATTACAACAAAACCAGTTGAAGCTCCGTTCAAGGTTATAAAAGTTAAATCGGCATTGGATATGCAAAAAGCAGTTAATGAAGAATTTGAGACTTCAGATATTGTAATTATGGCAGCTGCAGTTGCTGATTATAGAGTTAAAAACCAAGCTGAACAAAAGATGAAAAAAGGGGCAAATGATTCTCTGGTTATAGAACTGGTTCAAAATCCTGATATTTTGAAAGAATTATGTGAAAGAAAAAATCATCAATTAGTTGTGGGCTTTTGTGCAGAAAGTGAAAATTTATTGAAAAATGCGAAAGAAAAAATTTCAAAAAAAGGTTGTGATTATTTGATTGCTAATGATATTTCTCGTAGCGATATTGGTTTTTCATCAGATGATAATGAAGTAACTATTTTAGATAAATTAGGTAATATTGAAAAGTTAGAAAAAGCATCTAAAAAGGTTATAGCAAAGAAAATATTAGAAAAAATAATGGGGTAAATAATTTTTCTCACCCACTTGTGGGAGAGGGTTAAGGTGAGGGTATGAACAAATACGAAATTATTAAAAAGATTGAAAAATTCGCACCTGTAGAATCTGCAGAACCATGGGATTGTGTTGGTTTTATGGTAGAAACCAATAGAGAAAAAATTTATCGTATAATGGTTTGTTTAACAGTGACTGATGATGTTGTTGAACAAGCAAAAAGACAAGAATGCGATATGATAATTTCTCACCATCCATTGTTCAATGTACCAATAAAATGGTCAGATATTGATATATATTCTGCTCATACAAATCTTGACAAGGCTAAAGGCGGTACAACCGATACGATTATTAGTGCATTATATTTGGATGAATATAAAACAAATTTAGAGCACGAATTTTTAAGAATGATAGACTTTAATAAAGATGTATGTTTATCAGAGTTTATAGATATGCTAAAAAATATTTCCAAAAATTTTAGGTATATAAATAATAAAAATATTCAAACTATTAGAAAAGTTGCATTTTGTGCAGGTAGCGGTTCTGAATTTATTTCAGATGCAAAAAGATTAGGAGCGGACGCATTTGTGACTGGAGATCTAAAATTCCACACTGCATTAGATTCAGATATTTCAGTATTTGATATTGGGCATTTTGAGTCTGAAATTCTAATTCGTGAGGTTATTAAAAATATTATTGGATCTGATTTGGAAGTGCTTTTTGCGGACGAAAAAACACCATTTATACATGTAGGAATTTAAAATGAATGATTTCACAAGAGATGAAATAATTGAAATATTAAAAGATACCACAAAAAATGATTGGTTATTTTCTCTTGCTGATAATACTAGAAAAAAATATGTTGGAGATGAGATTCATTTAAGAGCTTTGATTGAATATTCAAATATTTGTAAAAACTCTTGTAAATATTGTGGTATCAGATGTAATAATACTGAAGTAGAGCGATATAGATTAACTGAAGATGAAATAATTAACCAAACCTTAAAAGCTGTTCAATTAGGCTTCAAAACAATTGTATTACAAGGTGGTGAAGATTTATATTTCACTAAAGATGTAATGTGCAAAATTATTACTGAAATCAAGAAAAATGATGTTGCACTTACCTTGAGTATAGGTGAAAGAAGTTATGAAGATTTAGAGTCGTTTCGTGAATGCGGTGCAGATAGATATCTACTGAGAATTGAAACTACTGACAGACATTTATATGAAAAAATGCATCCTCGAATGGATTTTGAAAATAGATTAAATTGCTTAAAAAACATTAAAAATTTGGGGTATGAACTTGGTACCGGATGTTTGGTTGGGTTACCTGAGCAAACCATTGAATCTTTAGCCGATGATATCTTATTTTTTAAAGAAATTGATGCTGATATGGTTGGGATAGGTCCATTAATATCTCATCCGAAGACCCCTTTGTGTAACAGTCCAAATGGAGATTTTTATTTAGCATTAAAAGTTATGGCGCTAACAAGAATATTACTTAAGGACATAAACATTCCTGCAACAACCGCAATGGAAACGATTCATCCAAATGGTAGAATTATAGCTTTGCAAAGTGGTGCAAATGCAATAATGCCAAATCTATCTTTGGATGAACATAAAATAAAGTATGAAATTTATCCAAATAAAGTGAGTAATAATTTAGCACTTATTGGTGAAGATTCAATAGAGGAGAAAATTCGTACAATAGGTCGTACAATTTCCAATACTCAAGGTTTTAGAAAAAATAAAAGGAGATAAAATGATTCTAGATAATATAAACATTTCACAAGATGTAAAAAATCTTTCAATTGCAGATATGAAAATTTTAGCTCAAGAAATGAGAGAGTTAATCATAAAAAAAGTAAATAAAATTGGTGGGCATATGGCGCCAAATTTAGGAATAGTTGAAGCTACAATAGCACTGCATTATGTGTTTAATTTCCCTAGCGATAAAATTGTTTATGATGTTTCACATCAATGTTATCCACATAAAATACTTACTGGAAGAAAAGATGGTTTTATAAATCCTGAAAATTATTTAAAGTATACAGGTTATACTGCTCCGGAAGAATCCGAATATGATTTATTCAAAATTGGTCATACTTCTACATCAGTATCTTTAGCTACTGGTGTTGCAAAAGCGAGAGATTTAAAAAATGAAAAACATAATGTAATTGCATTAATTGGAGACGGTTCTTTGAGCGGAGGAGAAGCTCTAGAAGGATTAAATAACGCAGCTATTTTAAATAGTAACATTATTATAGTTGTTAATGATAATGAAATGTCTATTGCTGAAAAT
>JAZLBN010000033.1:0-12363 GCA_045613725.1 Candidatus Gastranaerophilaceae bacterium | reverse complement strand
AGAGCATAAATTATAATTAAACACTAGTATTAAACAAAAAGTCCTATATTTTAAAAAATATAGGACTTTTATTCTAGGAAAAAACTACTAAGTTTTCCATAAAGAAAACTCCTAATTTGAGGAATAGGTTTGTTACTTAAAAAATTTTATTCTTACACTAAGGAGAACCCCCTATGAAAAACTTCATCTTTATTTTTGCTCTAATTATTAGTTGTCAAATAGCGCTTGCAAGCCCAAATAGCGATATTCTTGATAAAATCGAAAACTCAATCTTCGGATACACATATTCAAATGAAAATGAACAAATTAGAATAAATAGAATTGAAGAAAATGTTTATGGGAAAAGCTCTTCTGGACAAATAACAACAAGAATCGCAAAACTGCGTAAAGATTTATCTGCTGATTTAATTGGCAAAGAAATTACACCGACAGAAGATACTTTCGCTGAACCAGAAGACTCATGGGTATTTGCAAAAGAACCTATTGAAGCTTCAAAAATTCAATACCCAGCTATAGACGAACTTGAACAAGAAGTCTTTAAAAAAGACTTTAAAAACGAAAATATAAAAACTAGATTATCTAAACTAGAAACAAAAACATTCAATAAAACCTATGAAAACGAGGATTTATCAACACGAGTTGACAGATTAAAAGCTGAAATCAAACCTAAAAAGTTTATGGATAATAAAATTGCACAAGAAGAAAACTATTATTACAACGAGCCAATAGGAAAAATGGACGAAAACTACCACCTCAACTCATATGGGGATATGTACGATTATAACGAATACAATCAAAAACACTATAACTCATATAATTATGATGAATATGACGAGTTTGCACCTGGGCAAAAATATTTTAAACCTGCAAAAAATTTAAACATTTCAACTATAGAAAAAGCTCTGTATAAACAAAAGTTTGATAATGAATCAATGGATTCAAGATTATCAAGGGTAGAATCAACTCTATTCGGTACAGTTTTTAATAGCGATAGTGAAGAATCAAGAATTGCAAGACTCTCTAGTGCAATAAACGCTCAAAAATCAGCAGGAAAATACGATAGCAACAAATTCAGCAAAAACCTTGGAACAGCATTCCAAATTGGCACAATTCTCCTTATGGTTTTAGCTTGTATTCTGTAATTTATCTTTTACAAGCTTTACTGAGCATTTTTAAGTACACCCTTAAACAGATTTTTCAAATTCTCTGCAGATTGCTTTGAATTTTCTTTAGAGGATGAAACATCTGATTTAATTTGATTGAACGCATCTTTAAAACCTTTAACAGTAGATTCTACCACCTCTTTTGCCTCTTTAAATTCTTGTTTATAATCAATAGCAGAAGTATCACAAGTCGACAACCATTTAAAACTTTTCACAGAGGTTGCACTGGTAGCCGAACCAACAAACTCAACTTTAAAATCTTTATAAGATTCGCTACCAGAACTTAAAGCTGGAATAACAGAAGTGTTTTCTTTCTCAGGATTAACTGTTACTTGATTTAGAACAGACGAGGTTAAAGACCCCAATTTAGGAATATAAGCTAACAACTTATCCGCAGAAAGTTCACCTAAAGGCCCCAATACAGATACTACTTTTGAATCTAATCTACCTAAAATAAGTAAATTTGCCGTATTTGGAATTATATTATACTTACCACTCACATGATATGCCATCAATGGTCCAACAACAATAATTTTTGAAATATTTGCACTTCCTTTACCTAGAACTAAATTCCCAGAAATCTGCTTATATTTATCTGTTTCCTGAATAATTTGAACAGAAGATAATGCTGAAATTGCTGTTTTTAACACGGAATTTGATGAAACATTTTGAGCTGAAACAAGATTTTCTAAACGACCAATACTTATAAATCTACCTTCACCAATATTAAAATTAATATCACCTGACATAGATTGAATTATTTCTTTATCTGTAACCCCTTCCATCTTTAACTTTGTATCAAAATTCAACACCCCAGTTAACGCTTTTGGAATACCGACAGCACCTTCAACTGCTTTTGTTGAATTCAACTTTTCACCAGTCATCTGTAATGCAATTTTTGTTGTTAACAAATCATACGTCAAATTACCTTTTAAGACACCGTCAAATGCTTTACCACTTAAATCAGATAAATACAATTTTGAATAATCTTTTAATGAGACATTTCCGATAATATCTGTAGCAACAATTCCACCAACTTTAAATTCTTTTAATGACGCCACACCATTCAAAATAGGTCCAGTTAAATCAACGACCAAATCTGACATTTTAAACAAAAAGTCAGACATTGAAATATCTGTAACATTGACTGTACCTCGCATTTGCGGATCCAACGCACTACCAACAACTGAAACATTACCAATTGCTGATATATTTGAATTAGGGATACCCCATATTGGAAAAGATACCAATCTTGGAATCGAAACATTAAGCATTAACTCAGGTTTAGTATATAATTTATTAATACTACCACTAACCTTTGTTATCTGTGAGTTATCATTTGATATCCCTGTATTAGTTAAATTTACAGAATCACCAATAATTTCAATATTTGAATGAATCTTAGTATTTTTATTCTTTAACAAATCCAAGTCAACCAAAGCTATGTAGTTCTCAGGATTTGCATCTAATGTTATTTTTATATTTTGAACCTTTGAACTACCATCAACAATAATTTTTAAAGGTAATTCACCTTTGTATGATATAAGTTTTCTAAAATCAACAGGCAACAATGAAGCTATATCAACAGACTTAATATTACCTGACGCTTTCAAATCAATACGCAACTTATCTGATAAATAATTATATATTGCACCAGATAAATCTATTTTTGAATTATTAAACATTATATAAGAATCTTTCAAACTTATATCTTTCTGATCGACAAGAACTTTAGTAGTTGGTATTGAAATATTTGCCAATGGATTTACTATACCAAAGTTCTTAATATTTAATTCACCAGAAGCACTCTTACCATCATAATTCACAAATGCATTAGCATTATTTAATAACACTGAGGTTTGAGATGGGATATTATGAACATCTAACGCATCAATACTTGCAACAACCTCTGGTTTGATAGAATTTAATTTTCCTTTTACATCAGCTTTTAAAGATACAGAACCGCTTTTAATATTATTATCTTTCAATATTGCAAGTTGCCCACAAGCAGCAAGTATACCTTTTATGGATAACTTATCTGCCAACAAACTTAGATCTGTTGTAGAATCAGACAGAATTGAACCTGACAAACTCAACGGTTGCCCAAAAATAGATAGACCTGTATCTGATATATTTATACTATTATCATCTAAACTAATATTTGCTTTTATATCATCTATTTTTAAGTTATATAAACCGTAAAAAACAGAAGAATTAGGTATTTTTAAATAACCTTCAGAGTTAACTTTCTTAAAATCTGATTTTACTTTTAAACTTGCATCAATACCTCCTGTAGCACTTAAAGAATTGAATTCTTTTACACCAAAAGTTCTAGCAATGCTATCGATAAGCCTAAATAAATTGTTAAATTTTGCATTTGAGTTAAATGAAACATCAATAAAAGGTCTCTTACCTCCATACAATTTACCATTTAATTTAGTTACTTCATTCTCATCAAGCGAAGAATAAAGAGTAGAATCAATAAAAGTCTTATATCCATCAAATTTAATATCTATAAAACTTTTAGGAAGTTTTTTACCATTAACCGCAACAGATAAATCACTTAAAATAATATTCCCATCAATTTTTGGAGATTGAATAACTCCGGAAGTCTTAACATCTGCAAATAAAACCGAAGTAAACTCATTGTTTTTCACAGAATTTAATATTTCAATTATATTAAATGGTAATAAGAATTCCTCTTGATTTTGAGTTTGAATATCATTATCGATCGCCAACTTTTCAGGAAAAACCAAATCATGTAACTGAAGATTTGGCATAATCCTATTGTCTAACTTAACGTCATAAGATGAAATTATAGAATCATCAAAAACAACATTACCATTCAAAGAAACCTTAACTCTTTTATCCAATACAAAATCAGTAATTTTAAGCCCCTTAAACTTTTTCGAATCGGAATTCTTAATAAAGTAAGATCTTTTTGTTGAAACATCAGAAACCCCTAACTTATAAGACTTAACCAAAACATTTGGTAATCGATTCGACAATTTCAAGCCAAGAGGTAAAGAATCAACAGCTTCTGAAGATGTGACACCCTCAGACTTTGGTAAATAATCTAAAAGCAAAATATTACCATCTTTTTTTATTGCTATATCGGCAACAACATCATCCGCAAACACACTATCAATTTGAATTTTCTTGACAAGAATAGGTAATAAAGCTAATTTACCCCCAACATTCTTTGCTGTAAAAAACGGAGTATCTGACTCAGGTAAAGATAATGATATTTCACCCAATTTAGCACCAACAGCTAAATTCCAAGAAGTTACGACTGAGATTTTTTCAATTTTAGTTTTAAAGCCGATTGAATCAGTAATTATCTTTTCAATATCAGCTTTATAAGAATTCACAATTGGTGAAACAATGAGTGGCAATGCCAAAAACAACACATATAAACCTAATAAAACATAACCTAAAACAATACTTATTTTTTTTATTTTATTACTCATAACCCTACCTCAAAACAATATTATTTATAAAAACATTTTACCATGAATGCAGAGTTATAAAGAATCTATTTAAAACTTTTTACAAAATTTATTGCATCTTCTTTAGTTAAAACTTCACTATTTATTTGAGCTTCATTCAAAGCTTTCATTATTTCACCTAAATTTTTTGATGGTTGAATATTTAAAATATTCATAACCTCATTACCATCCAATAATTTTGGCAGAGGTTTTAAAAAGTCTTTTATCTCAAAATAATATTTTAACAAAGAATTTAACAAAGTAATATTCTCATCTACAATATCTTGAGTGATTTCAGGACCAAGTGCAGATAATCTATCAGCTTGCGCAATCAAAATATTATCAATCACTTTATCTTCAGATTTTCTCACATATCTCATCATAACTTTTTCATTCAGCTCAGGAGCAGAGACAACCGCTGTGGGATACATATGCTTTTTGATAATATATGAAATATATTCTATCTGTTTGTTTGAAAAACATAACCTTTTTAAAATTGGAACACACATTTTTGCACCAACCTCTTCATGCTTAATAAAACGGTGACGCCCTGTATCTTCTTCAATAGTCCAGGTCGAAAACTTCCCAATATCATGCATGAATGCAGCAAGCTTTAAATGTGTAAACCTTGAAAAACCACCAAAATCAACCGAATCCATATGTTCAACGACAGATTCACTCGAATTTTTATAAATATTTTCTAGTTGACGTATTGTTTCAATAGAATGATTAAACAAGTCTAAATGATGATGCAGATTAGGTGGTACTTGTTTCAATTCATCAACAAAAGGAAACAACATAGATAAAATTCCACACTCATCCATTTTTAAAAGCGCTGATGAAAGATATTCTCCACTAAAAAGTTTCATCAATTCATACTGTACCCTTTCCTTAGCGGGATTATCTATTCGATGAAGATTTTTTTTAATTAATTCTATCAAACTATCATCTATATTAAACCCCAAAAGGGAATAAAACCTAAAAACTCTTAATAAACGCAATGGATCATCAATAAAATTGTCATCACGAATACCTTTAATGAGTTTATTTTCTAAATCATCTAAAAAGTCTGAACATCCAGTAAAGATTTCACAAGTTCTAATATTTACAGCAATTGCATTTATAGTTAAATCTCTACGTAAAATATCTTTTTCCAAAGAATTTTCGACAGGATTTGTAACATCCAAATAATTTATTTTATCTTCTAATACAACACGATAAATTTTATTTTCTACATCCAGAGGAATTAATGTACCGTTAAAAAATTCAGCTAGTTGAAAAGCAAAATCTCCAGCATCAACATCAGTAACAATTAAATCCCTATCAATATAGTCTTTTCCCATCAACGCATCACGAACAGACCCCCCGACAAGATAAACATCGTTAGAGAAAAAACTCGAGATATTATTTAGAATTGAATCATTTTTTATTTTATCTATTAAAATTTGCGTATTCATAAATAACATTTCCTAATGCAACAACAACGGCGGTTTCAGCCCTTAATATCAGTTCACCAAGCGTTAGCATTTCAAATATCTTCTCATTTTTAAAATATTCTAATTCACGATGGGAAAAACCACCTTCTGGCCCAATAATAACAAGCACCCTATCACCTTTCTTTATAGGCGAAAACTCAAAAGAATCTCTTATCGTTTTATTTGCAATTCTTTCACAAAAGACTATTATCTTATCAAAATTATTATTCGACAACAAATTTTCAACAGTTGTAGCCTCAAAACAGGTAGGGACAACTGCACGTTCACACTGTTTTGAAGATTCAAACATTATTTTTTGCCATTTTTGAATTTTCTTTTCGACTACAGATTTGTTCAATGAACAATTATCAGTCATTATTGGATAAACTCCAAAAACACCCAATTCTGTAGCTTTTTCAATAATAAAACCTTGAGCATCTGAACGTAGCGGGCTTTGAGCCAAATATAATTCAAAATCTAAATACCTATTTGAAGAATAGAATTTATCAATTTTTGAATAAATTTTAGAATTTGTAATCTCCGAAATTGTTGTTTCATATTGAATTTGATTTTCATCAATCAATAAAAGAGCTTCACCAACTCTTGCTCGCAATGATTTAGCAATATGTTGATAATTTTCTTTATCAAAAATTTCAACTACATCATCAGATATTTGATTTGAATTAATAAAAAAATGTGGCATAATTAACCTCTATGTATTTAGATTATATCACAACTAATCAATAATAATTTCCTTTTCATTCTTATATGTTACGTAACCTAAAACTGCACCAGGAGGCTTTTTTAAATATTTTCGTTTTGTATATATTACACCTACTTTAGATGAATCTTTTGCAACAGAATATTCTTTTGCATACTTAGCACATTTTAAAATTAAATCATCAGTAAGATTTTGAGTTTTTAGTAACACATGAGAACCCGCACAATTATGGACATGAAACCAAGTATCATCATCTGATGCTAATTTTGATACAATATAATCATTTTGCTTATTATTTTTTCCAATAAAAATCCTCGACCCATCATCTAAATCTACTTGCAAAATATCCAAAGATTTCTCTTTTTGTTTATTATTCTTATCTCTAGAGTCAATAATTTCGGAGGATATTTCAAACAAATCATTTATAGATTGCGATTGATCGATAGAATATAAAATTTGCCTTAAATAAATTTCCTTTTGACAAGACTCACTTAACAACTCATTCAATCTAACCCTTGCTGTTTTAGCCTTATTATACAACTTATAAAAACGAGCTGCATTTTCCTTTAATGAAAGATTATTATCTAAACTAATATCAATCTGCTTATTATTCTCATAGTCATAAACCGATATAGAGTTAGAATAATTTTTCAAATTATATAAATTTGCCATTATCAAATCACCCCAAAGGCGATATTTATCACTATCAGAATCTGAGGTTAATTTATATTTCATCTGCTTTATAGACTTTGAAACTTTATTCAATCGTTGCAAAACAATTGATTTATAATTACTTTTTAATGATTTAAATTTATAAATTGCAATCTGCTCGGCATAATAATTATCAATAGTATCATTAACAGAAGAAGCTAAATCAATTTCATCAAGCAAACTTAACCAATTTTGTGATACCGTAGATTGCTTAGGAGGATAAACATATTGCAAACCTCCAAAAATTTCACGCTCACGACTTTTATCAGAACCTACATTATGAGCACATCCAATTATGATATTTGTATCGGTGTTATATAATATAATATTTGAATGTTTACCCATAAGCTCGATAGCTAAACATAAATAGATCTTTTCACCAACCTCATTATATGTTTCAACATATATTTCAAAAATACGTTCATTCTCTGGCTGACAAACCTTAGCAATCCTTGAACTTTCTAAATATTTTCTCAATAGCATACAAAACATAGGCGGTTTTTGAGGAATCTCTAGAATACGCTTTGCTGAATTTTCCTTACTCATAAAACATAAATGATAGAATTGAGGATTTATATTTACATAAAATTGTCGAGTTTCCGAATTATTTCTAAGAGTAAAAATAAACTCTCTGCGATTCGGCTGCTGAATTTTACTAAATCTTGCACCACTGAAAAAATTTTTAGATTCCTCAGTAAATTTGCTTAAAGTATTCAAGTCAAAAGTTATCATATTCAAATATTACTAAAAATTAAAGATATTGTCCATTAAGAAAAAATATGATATACTTGCAACAAATGAGAAAGGCTTAATATGAAAAAAGAACAAAAAAACAATAAGGATAAATCAAAAGAAATTGTAAAAATATTAATTGTAACAGCGGATCATCTTATAACAGGTAATCTACATCTACCAATGCCATCAGTTGTAGAAAATCCAGCTCTTGATAATTTATTATTCTATGCTCTTAACTGTGGTAATAAATTTATCCAATTAAGAAATTGTTTTATATCTAAAAAAGATGTTATCGAATATCAACCAGAATGCGTAGATTGCTTCAATATAAATTTAGATATTGTACACTCTTGCCAAATCATTGAAGAAGACTAAAAATATATTAAAAAAAAGATTACAAATGTTACATATTGTAGTCTTTTTTTTGTGTTTTTGCTAGTATAATTATTGCAATATAAATAGACATTAAGAAGGAAATAAAAGATGATTAAAACAGCATTTAAAGACCATGAATGTGGAAAACTAAACTTGACAAACGTAGACAGTACTGTAGTTTTGTCTGGTTGGGTTTCAACAGTAAGAGATTTAGGTGGTATTTTGTTTGTTGAACTTAGAGACAGAAGCGGATTTTTCCAAATTGTAGCTAACCCACAAATAAACCCACAAGTTCATAAAATTTTAGAACAAGTCAAAACCGAATATGTTATTAAAGTGACCGGTAAAGTTACAAAAAGACCAGAAGAAACATACAACGAAAAACACCCTACTGGTCAAGTAGAAATGTATCCAGAGTCAGTTGAAATTCTATCTGAATCAAAAGTATTACCTTTTGTCTTAGACGATAATAATGTTTCAGAAGACATTAGACTTAAATACAGATACTTAGATTTAAGACGTGAACCAATGCTTTCAAAAATGGTTATGAGACACAACATTGTTCAAGCTATCAGAAACTACATGAACAATTTAGATTTCTTAGAAGTAGAAACACCTATTTTGATTAAAACAACTCCAGAAGGTGCTAGAGATTACTTAGTACCATCACGTGTACAAGAAGGTAAGTTCTACGCTCTTCCTCAATCACCACAAATCTTTAAACAGTTATTAATGGTTGGTGGTATTGAAAGATATTACCAAATAGCAAAATGTTTCAGAGATGAAGATTTAAGAGCTGATAGACAACCTGAATTCACTCAAGTTGATATTGAAATGTCATTCGTAGAACAAAAAGACGTTATATCTGTTGTTGAAGGCTTAATAGTAGATGCATTTAAAGCTGCTGGAGTTGAAGTTAAACCTCCATTTAGACAAATACCTTGGCAAGAAGCTATGGATAGATTTGGTTCAGATAAGCCTGATACAAGATTTGGTTTAGAACTATTCGATATCGGTGATATTATCCTAGAATCTGAGTTCCAAATTGTTAAAAACACACTTCAAAATGGTGGTATCGTTCGTGGTATCAGAATTCCAGGTGGAGCAAGCTACTCTAGAAAAGATATTGATGATATTACAAAACTTGCCGTATCATTTGGAGCTAAAGCATTGGCAAACATCATCTATAATGAAGATGGCACTGCAAAATCTCCTGTATTGAAATTTGTTACAGAAGAACAAGCAAAAGCTATTCAAGAAAGATCTGGTGCTCAAGCTGGTGATATCATCTTCTTTGTTGCGGATAAACCAAAACTAGTATACGACATTATGGGTAGACTAAGATTACACTTTGGCAAGTCTCTAAACTTAATTGATGAAGCAAAACACGATTTATTATGGGTAGTTGACTTCCCAATGTTTGAATACTCAGAAGAAGAAGGAAGATTTATGGCAATGCACCATCCATTCACTTCTCCAAACTTAGAAGATGTTGATAAATTGGATTCTGGTGATTTGGGTAATGTTAAATCAATTGCTTACGATATCGTTTATAACGGTTGCGAATTAGGTGGGGGTTCTGTGAGAATCCATTCATCTGAAGTTCAACAAAAAATATTTAAAGCATTAGGCTTATCTGAAGAAGAAGCTCAAGAAAAATTTGGATTTATGGTTAATGCATTACAATACGGCACACCACCTCACGCAGGTTTAGCTATTGGACTTGATAGATTAGTAGCACTACTTGCAAGAACTGACTCTATCAGAGACGTAATCGCATTCCCTAAAAATGCTGGCGCTAAATGTTTAATGAGTGATGCTCCAGGTGAAGCTGCTCTAAAACAACTTAGAGAATTACACATCAAATCAACAGCTAATTTAGGCAAATAAATTCAATTAAAATAATCACAAAAACGCAGGTCGAAAGATCTGCGTTTTTTGTTGTTTACATATTGAAACATTTACTATAAAAATAGCAATAATTACCCTTGAGAAACATTATATTGCTACCTACAAAACAGAAAGGAAACTTATGATCGGTCCAATTAGTGTAAAAACAGAACGTGAATTATTTAAATATTTAACAAAAAATAGCGAATCAATTGCAAATGAAGTAAGAGCCATCCAAAAGATGGGATTAACGGAAAAAGATTTATTTATCAAAACAATTATGGAATGTGCGACATCCGAAGATCCTGCAATCATAGCTGCCGTAGCAGATGTACAAAAAAGTTTGCGAGGTCAATTTAATCTAGCAGAAGCTATTAAAAACCTAAAAAGTTTAATCCCAAATGAAGCTGCAATGGTTGGAGATGGTAACGGTGGAAAACTTGTAATGGCAAAAGGCTGGCAAATGCCTGTATTATTTGAAAACGTTCCAGGCTTCAAATGGTTAGGTTTTGCAGATGATCCATCAAGACTAACTACTGAAGGTATCTGGACAGAAGCACACGGTAAAAAACCTGCAGTAATTTTAGGTGGCATTGGTAACTCTAACATCAAACCAGAACAAGTTTTAGGTGGCTGTTCATTATCTAAAAAAGAATTGTCAGCACAATACGAACAAGCTATCGTTGATTTCTTTACTCCAATTTTCAAATACTTTGAAGAAATTGGTGTTAACATCAAAGAAAACTTTGGATTTGGTTTAGCTCACAGTTATTGCGGTGTTGATAAAGCTACAAGAGATTTAGCAGAGACTTTTGGCATTAAAGTTGTTGGTACAACACCAACTGAATACACACAATATATTAAAGGAACACAAAAAGCTCTAGGGATTCTAGATGGTGGTGAAGCTTTAGTTGCAGACTTCCCACACCCTACAATTCTTACTAGAAACATCTCACAAATTAGTGATTATGGTACAACTTATGGCAAAATTATCGGTGAAAACAACCCTATTCTAGTTGCTAATGGTGGTGGACACGCTTGGGTTGAAGATTCAGGTAAAGCTATTATTGGTTTAGATGGTTCAACTCTTATCCCTGCAAACTTAGTAAAAGATAAGCTTGGATACGTTATCCCAGCTACTACTGGTGAAGGTAAAGACAAAGTTGTTACAAACACTGCTCAACTATTACTAGAAAAAATTGATGGCAATCCATTTGAAAAATATAAATTTGCATTCGAACAATATCTACCATCAAGCAGATTAAAAGAAGATATTGCACAATATGACCCTCAAATGGCTATGACAACACATATTCACAGTTTATTAACAAGAGCTGGCGTTGTTCCAAAACAATAATAAATATACCTTATAAAAAGGGCTCTGAAATATCAGAGTCCTTTTTTATTACAAATTTTCTTTTATAAACTTATGCGCTTCAATAACATCATCTGAGCTTATAGGCGGAGGACCTTCAACAATTTCTAAAGGTAAATGCTTATTCGCTTTTCGGTTAAAATTAAAAACAACCTCCCCAAAATCCTTGCCACATTTTTCGCATGATAAACTACAAAGCATCATATCACAATCCTGCTCTATAATTTTTATTGAATCAAACGTAAATTCATTCTTACATCTAGAACAACAAATATTCGAAAATAGTATTTTTATATCCCTTTGAGTAAAATTTTTCATATCAATTCTTTGTATTAAATTTTGTAAAATTTTCAACTATTTAATCTATTAATTGTTATTTTACCCTAAAAATTGGGATTAATATACATGTAACCAAAGGAGGTTATCATGG
>JAZLBN010000032.1:0-31716 GCA_045613725.1 Candidatus Gastranaerophilaceae bacterium | reverse complement strand
TATTAAAAAGTTATTAATAGATAGCATTATTGTCTTTATTATGTATAATAATTTTGAATATATAGTTAATATGAGATAATAAATTATGCAAAATGTTTTAGAGAGAAAATCAATAAAAAATATAGATTTTAACTGCGACCTAGCTCAAAGCTATGGTATATACAAAAACAGTTCGGAATCTCGCCTGTTAGATTACGTAAGCTCTGTTAATATCGCTTGCGGTTTTCATGCCGGCGACCCTCTTACAATTAAAGAAGCTTTACTTAGCGCTAAAGAAAAAAATATTGTTGTCGGAGCACATATTGGTTTTGATGATATCCAAGGCTTTGGTTACAGACCAATGATTCTTGATAATGATGAATTAGAAGCACTTGTTATGTATCAAGTTGGTGCACTTATGACATTTGCAAAAGCTTACAATATGGAAATAGAACATGTAAGACCTCACGGCGCAATGTATCGCCAAGCTGCAGAAGACTTCGAAACATCAAGAGCTATAGCTAAAGCTATAAAAAAATGTTCTCAATGGCTTGTTTATTATGGTGCAACAGGCGAAAATCTTGCTAGAGTATCTGAAGAAGAAAATATTCAAGTTGCTCACGAAGTACATTTAGAAAAAATATATGACGAAAATGGTAATATAGATTTTTCAGCAAGAGATTTAGAAAACACTCAAATTTCAATCCAAAGACTAAAAGATCTATTACAAAACTCTCAAGTTTCAAACAACATAGGTGGAAAAACAATTGTTAGAGCAGATTCAGTTCACTTTTCTAACAAATTACCTAACGCAAAAGATTTAATAATCCAAGCTAGAAATATTACAGAACCCCTACCATTTAACTACAGAAATGCAATTAAATCTGGCTGGGTAAACTAATTAAAAGATCAAAAAGGATATGTATGATAAAGAAAATAAAAATACCTAAACAAGCAGGATGGCTAATCCCAGGTTTACAAGTAAAAAGATGGTTTGCAATGATTTTTGCAGGCACAGTGTTAATGACATTAGGTATCCTTATACTTATAGACTTACAGCCTATATATAATATTATGCAATTCATAAGCAAAATTGCCACAAAAATATCAACAGAATGGCTTGCTTTTGGTATTGTGATGCTAGGTGCTGCAATATTTTTCAAAGGTTGGCAAAAAACAAACTTATCTATATTAGATTTAGACGGAACAAAACATAACGACCTTTTATTAGAAAATCTTTACAGAAGAAGAAAATTAAACAGAGGTCCTAGAATCGTAGCTGTTGGTGGCGGAACTGGTTTATCAATGCTACTAAGCGGGATAAAAAATTTAACTAACAATATAACAGCAATTGTATCTGTCGGAGATGATGGCGGCAGTTCTGGTAGACTTAGAGAATCTATGGGAATATTACCTCCAGGTGATATCAGACACTGCATAACAGCATTAGCCGATGACGAAGACTTAGTAAACAAACTATTCAAATATAGATTCGACAATGGCGAAGGTTTAGAAGGTCATAGCTTTGGGAACCTATATCTTACAGCTTTATGTGATATTACAGGAAGTATGGTTACCGCAGTAAAAGAGTCTTGTAACGTATTATCAATTAGAGGTAGAGTTCTCCCTGCAACACTGGATGATATGAAACTTGCCGCAGAGTTAGAAGATGGAAGAGTAATCCACGGAGAATCAGCTATACCAGAAGCTGGTGGTCATATCAAAAGATTATTTACAGTTCCAGAAAACTGCGAAGCTCTCCCAGAATGTATTCAAGCAATTAGAAATGCTGAATTAATTATACTTGGCCCAGGAAGCTTATACACAAGCGTTATACCAAATCTTTTAATTAAAGAAATTGCTCAAGAAATCGCTCAATCAAAAGCTAAAAAGATTTATATCTGCAACATAATGACTCAGCCTGGAGAAACTGATAATTATAAAGTTTCAGACCACATAAAAGCACTAATAGATCACGCTGGTTCTGACAAAATTATTGATGCAGTTCTTGTTAATGATTACTTACCGGAAAAACTTGCAGATAACTATATTAAACAAAACTCTTATCCTGTAGAGCTTGATATCGCCGAAATTAAAAAATTAGGCGTTAGAATCTTTGCAAAAAAACTTATCCAAGATAGTAAAGAAGGACTTGTTCGACACAGCTCATATAGAGTTGCTCGTGCTGTTTACTATTGGTTCAAAAGAGAACAAAAAAAGTCTTCAGGATTTTTTAAATAAACTTAAAGGACTTACACATGGCAAAAAAAGTTACAGTAAAATCTTTATCTAAACTAAAAGAATCCGGTGAAAAATTTTCAGCATTAACAGCTTACGACTATTCAACCGCAAAGTATATTGATGAAGCGGGTGTAGATATAATTTTAGTAGGAGATAGTCTTGCTATGGTTGCCCTAGGGTATGATAATACCAATTCTATCGGTGTTGAAGAAATGGGAATTTTTACAAAAGCTGTTGCCAGAGGTGCAAACAGAGCAATGATTGTTACTGATATGCCATTTATGAGTTACACAATAGATATACCAAACGCACTAACAAATATCGGAAATATGGTTAAATTTGGCGCAAATGCAGTAAAACTTGAGGGCTGCAACGATTATATTTTAGAGCTAGTTAAGCGTTGTACTCAAATGGGTATTCCTGTTATGGGTCATATTGGTTTTACCCCTCAATCACAAAACCTAATTGGCGGATACTTAATCCAAGGTAAAACCGAGGATGCTGTTCAAGAAATATTAGAGCAAGCAAAAAAATTAGAACAAGCAGGAGCGTTTTCTATAGTTCTAGAAATGGTACCTGAAGAATGTGGCAAACTTGTTACTGAAAACATCAATATCCCGACAATTTCTTGTGGAGCTGGTCGTTACTGCGATGCGCAAATCCTGGTAAGCGATGATATTTTTGGAAAATATTCTGAATTCAAACCTAAATTTGCACGAAAGTACGGAAATATGAAAGATTTAATTTTAGAATGTGCAAAACAGTTCAATGACGATGTGAAATCCGGAAAATTCCCTTCTACAGAAGAAATATTTTAATAGCAAAATTATTTTTTAGAAGTTTTATATGTTTGTATCAAAATCATATAGGAGAAATTTATGTTAAGCAGCATAAACAATATTAGCTTCACATCTAAAATAATCAAAGATAAATATTTTAACGAAGGAATAAAAACAGCCAGAAAAGATGCTAAAAATGAATATACACAAAACTCGACAAACAGTTTTATAAACGCAATTAGACACATTGAAAACGATGGAGAAAACGATATCTATTCAATTGAGTTTTGCGATACAAAAAGAGAAAATTGCCAACTATTAAAAAATGGTCACCCTATTTATTCAATAGAAGGATACAAAAATGGCTATTCTGTAATAAAACTTCTAACCGAATTTAACCTAGGATACATCGGAGCTAATATAACAAAACCAGCAGTACCAGCAATCGCTGACAAATTTGCAAATGAAACCTCTCTGCTAAAAATCGAAAAGGCAATTGAAGAGCTTGAAACAGCACGCAAAACTCTTGAAAAGCATAACCAAGAAGTAACGCTACCGAAAGTAACAAAAGAATTAAATTCAGCACTTGACGAATTTTCAATATATGCATAATCAAATAACAAAAAAGATAACCAATCGGTTATCTTTTTTGTTGTATAATTAAAACAAAAGAAGGGATATAATTATGTTACTACATACAATCAAAGAAGTCAGAGAGCAAGTTAAACAATGGAAAAAAGAAGGATTAACTGTCGGTTTAGTTCCAACAATGGGAGCTCTACACGATGGCCACCTTAGTCTTATCCAAAAAGCAGTATCAGAATGTGACAAAGTGGTTGTTTCAGTATTCGTTAATCCAATTCAATTTGGTCCAAACGAAGATTTAGACAAATACCCTCGCACACTTGATGCTGATACCGAACTTTGTAAAAATGCCGGTGTTAATATAGTTTTTGCTCCAACACCGTCTGAAATGTATGGAGATAGAGAAATCAGAACAAATGATTTTCTAACATATGTAATCCCACCATTTTTCCACGTTCACAAACTTTGTGGAAAATCTCGAGTTGGACACTTTGATGGCGTATGCACAGTCGTAAACAAACTATTTAATATCGTACAACCAGATAGAGCATATTTTGGAGAAAAAGATGCTCAACAACTATCCATTATCAGAAAAATGGTTGAAGATTTAAATATACCTATAGAAATTATACCTTGCCCTATCGTAAGAGAAGAATCAGGATTAGCATTAAGCTCAAGGAATAAATATCTTTCAGCTGAAGACAAAGTTCACGCTCTTGCACTTTATCAAATTTTAAACAACATCAAATTATGTTATAAAAAAGGTATTACAGATGTTAGCGCGCTAAAAGAAACTGCACTACTAATCATAAATGAACATCACGATTTAGAATATTTAGAATTTTTAGATGATAAAGATTTAGAAGAAGTTAAAGACGCAAACGACAATACACGAGTGTTTATCGCTTGTAAAGTTGGAGGCGTACGACTAATAGATAATATGCTTTTGAAATAATTAAACCAAAAACTGTATACTCATTAATTAACAATCGTTTTTAAGTACGATTTTATTTAGTTGCAAAAAACAATTAATAATTTGACATCAAAAAATCATCCATGCGGCCAAAGCATGATTTAGAGCATGATTGAGGAACTTTCTAAATCTTTGGATTTAGATATATCCTTCAATCTTAAATCAAAAAAGAATCAATCACTCCATGGATTTAAACACCCTCTAAAAGTATTAGTATATAAAGTGTAGAAAGCAATTAACTAACGCGGGGGAAATAAAGATGAGAGATTTTAACAAAAAATTGAGAGTAGTACTTATTGATGATAATGCTAATCACCTTAGAGGTATAAAAGAATTAATCAATATTGAAAGTTGCTACGATGTTGTTGGAACAACAACAAGCGCAAACTTAGGTATCAATTTAGTTAAAAAATATCATCCTGATATCGTATTAATGGATATCAATATGCCAGAAAAAGATGGATTACAAGCAATTCAAGCTATAGCAAAATTAGGATTATCAACTAAAGTAATTGCATTGAGTGGCTACGATGATTCAGATTTAATATACAGAGCGATGAAATTAGGTGCTAGAGGCTATGTATTAAAAACTATGGCATCAGTAAAGCTTATCAACGCAATCGAAGAAGTTGCAGCAGGAAAAATTTATTTACCAGCAATGCTTACAACAAGATTCTTTGAATACTTCCAAACTGCAGCAATCGAAGAAACAAAAATCTCAGAAGGCGAAAACTTACTTGATAGCTTAACTTCAAGAGAAAATGAAGTTCTTGAATTATTAACCGAAGGCATTAACTACAAGAGCATTGCAAATAAGCTAATTATTTCTGAAACTACAGTTAAAACTCACGTAAACAATATCTTCCAAAAGCTTCAAGTTAACGACAGAACAAATGCTGTATTGTACGCATTAAGCCACGGTTTCAAACCTTCAAAATCAACAATGACAGCAGCTTAATATTTAAGAATAAATAAAGATAAAGGGTTCTGACTAAATACAAAGCAGAACCCTTTATTATTGAACAAACAAAAACCCAACAATAACGGAGAAAAAATGAATAACGAATTGACATACGATGAATTAAATCAACAAATCCGATGCGTATCACACGAAATAAGAAATCATTTATCAATATGCGATATGTACTCTCAGATAATCAAAAAAAATTTAGAAAAAGAGAGTATTAAAAACCCATCAATAAAAAATGCAATTGAATGTATTCAAAAATCAATTCAGATAATCGGAGCAAACTTACTTGATTTAAAATCGTTGAATTCAGATAATCCTCACATTATTGATTTCAAAAAAACTATAGAACAATCTGCAGAATTATCAAAAGCCTATATTTTTGATAAAGAAATCGAATACGAGGTATTTATAAAAAACACAGAAAAAATATATATTGATGAAAATAAACTTATTGCTTGCATAGTTAATATCATCAAAAACGGCATCGAATCAATCAACACCCACGGAAAAATTCAAATTCTAGCAGAGATAAAAAATGAAACAGGCATCATAAAACTTTCAAATAATGGAAAAGTCATCCCAAAGGAAAAACAAGAACAAATATTCAAACAAGGTTACACCACAAAAAAAACTGGATGTGGTATTGGCTTAGCATTATGCAAAAACTTCTTAGAAACTTCAGGCGCAACTTTATCTCTAACAAAATCAACAAAAGCTCAAACAACTTTTGAAATAACTATACCTGTACATAAAAACAATTAATCTACTTTACCACGTAACTGCCCACAAGCCGCATCAATATCTGCGCCTCTTTCTAGACGAATAGTAACTTTTTTACCAGAATGCTCCATCAAATACTTAAATTTCATAATAGCATTATTTGATGGTCGTTGATAATCATTCTTCTCCGTTGGATTATAAGGAATCATATTAATATTACATTTAATATCTTTCAAATATGCAGCCAATTGTTTTGCAGATTCTACCGTATCATTTAAATCCTTAATCAAAAGATATTCAATCGTAATTCTTCTTCCAGTCTTTTCAACATAATATTTCAAAGCTTTGTGTAACTCATCCATATTATATTTATTTTCAATAGGCATCAATCGCTTTCTAATCTCTGAATTCGGCGCATGTAAAGACAATGCAAGAGTTGATTGCATATCCAAATCCGCCAATTTTCTAATTTGAGGAACTATACCTGATGTCGATAAAGTCAAACGTCTTGCTCCAATTTGAAAACTATCGTTAAAAATCTCCATAGCCTTCAACACGTTGTCTAAATTTAATAACGGTTCACCTTGTCCCATAAAAACAACATTTGTAACCTTCAAGCCAGTATCTCTTTGAATTGTTAAAACTTGTTCAATAATTTCTTTGTAAGATAAATTCCTAATAAAACCTCTCTTACCTGTTGCACAAAAGCTACAATTAACAGCACAACCAACTTGAGAACTAACGCACGCTGTTAAATTTGCTCGATTATCAAATCGCATCAAAACAGTTTCTACACACTCTCCATCAGGAAATTCTAGCAAATATTTTATTGTACCATCCGTACTAACCTGTTTTACTTTTATTTTAATATCAGTAACACAAGCAACTTTTTTCAATTCTTCACGAAACTTTATAGACAAATCAGTCATTTCATCAATTTCTTTAACTGATTTCAAATAAATCCAATTATGAATTTGACGAGCTCTAAATTTTGTAGCCCCAAGACTATCAGTAATTTCTTCAATTTCTTTTAAACTAAGACCTGATAATATTTTCATTACAATATAATTCCTTTATTCTGCTTTTATAAAAATTTATAATTTCAGCTTCTGCATTCAGTTTAAGCGAAACAGATTCAGATTTCAATTTCCAATTATTATAACCGCAATTTTTAGGTAAAAATGCTATAGGATTATCTGGAAAATCTCTACAAATTTGTGGACGATTCTCATAATCAGAACACCTATTATCTTTTGTCACTTGCGGACAATGATAAAAATAATAATTTGAATCAGCTTCTTTATTCAATAATTCAACATACTCAGGATAAATATCCTTAACTTCATCAACCGAATTATATGGAACAAATACCGAAAGAAACTGAGATGCATAATTATCACCATTCTGAGCTTTAATTTTCAACTCATCATATGAAAATTCACTAACAGCAAACTTACAACACACACCACACCCTACACATTGACATTCTTTATAGAAATCATCAATTTGTCTTTTGCTCGATTTTTTACACCTACAATATCTAACATCCAAAATAGATAACGCTGATTGTTGCCAATTAAAACCAACCGAACTAATATCGTAACATTTAAATATATCACCTTGAAAATTTTCAGGACGAACACTTTCTACTAGAGCCTGAATTTCCACAGCCGATTCTAAGAAAATTTCCCTATAACTATGTTTTAATCTATCCAATTCTAAAACAAGCGACATATAAAAACCCAGACTATATATGTCTTTCTTTAGGATTCAATAATAAATCAGCCAACCTATCTGCACCCTCAAAACCACGTTGCGACATAGTTTGAGCAGCTAAAATGTTATCATATTTCACAAACCTATGTTTAATCTCAAACGAACCATGCACAAAATCAATAATTGCATAACAAGCTTTTGGCTCATTTGTCATTGGTCTACCTACACTTCCAACATTTACAACAGTTTGATTAGTATTAGTTTGGTAACCACAAGGAACATGAGTATGCCCACAAAGTATTAATTTTTCACTTGTACCAGCGATAATATCCTCTACAACCTCTAAAGGCATACCTGGTAAAATATCTTCATTATTAGCTCTTGGAGACCCATGCACCAACAATACGCTACAACCTTCTACTTCAAAACTTAACATTGGAGGTAAGTTTGCCAAATATGCTCTATGAGAATCATCCAAAAGCATAACATCATCGGAGATTGCATTTGCCATTATTGGGTATTGAGAATCCAAAAACTCCACCACTTCAGGACCATATTGAGCAATCATTTTATCTGTATTACCTTGAATAACCGTCCAAGTATTTTGCGCCATGACATAATCAACAACTTCTTTAGGTTGAGGACCAGCTAAAGCTATATCACCCAAGCAAAATACATGCTCACAATCTTGATTAATAACGTCATTCATAACCGCTTCCAATGCTTGAGCATTAGCATGTATATCTGATAATACCGCAACTCTCATTATTCACCCCTTTATTTTTATGTGATACAATTATTTTATGATAAAAAGACGAAAATCAAAAGAAATTTCAATAGGAAATGTAAAAATTGGTAATAATAACCCAATTTCAGTTCAATCTATGTGCAACACAGACACAAGGGATGTAAATGCTACAATTGCACAAATCAAAGACTTAGCTAATGCAGGTTGCGAACTCGTTAGACTTGCAGTATTAAATAAAGATGCTGCAGAATCTATAAGAAAAATAGTGAAACAATCTCCAATTCCAGTAATTGCAGATATACACTTCGATTACCGATTAGCAATTCAATGTATCAACAACGGCATTGCTGCGCTAAGACTAAACCCTGGAAACATAGGCAAACGTGAAAATGTAGAAAAAGTAGTTAACCTTGCAAAACAACAACAAATACCAATTAGAATTGGTGTTAACGCAGGTTCACTAGAAAAAGAACTTCAAGAAAAAAACATTCCGCTTTCTGAAAAAATGGTTGAAAGTGCATTGAAACATATTCAAATCTTAGAAGAATTGGATTTCGACCTAATAAAAGTCTCACTAAAATCCTCAAGCGTACTAACAACAATTGAGGCGTATAAACTAATCGCAGAGAGAATCGAATACCCGCTTCACCTTGGGGTAACTGAAGCAGGGACATTAAAAACAGGACTAATAAAATCTTCAGTAGGATTAGGCACACTACTAACTGACGGTATTGGTGATACTATACGAGTTTCTCTTACTGAAAATCCAATAGAAGAAATCCATGCCGGCTTTGAAATCTTAAAAAGTTTAAATTTGAGAGAAAGAGGTGTGAACTTTATCTCATGCCCAACCTGTGGAAGAACACAAATTGATTTAATCAACTTAGCAAAAAAAGTTGAAGATAGATTCAAAAATTTTGATAAAAATATTACAATAGCAACAATGGGATGTGCAGTAAATGGCCCAGGAGAAGCCAAACATGCGGATTTTGGCATTGCTGGTGGAATTGGAGAAGGCTACATTTTCCAAAAAGGTGAAATAATTGCCAAAGTTCCAGAATCAGAATTATTAAATAAACTTGAAGAAATTATAAATAATTCATACAAATAAACCACGACAATTTATTGTAAACAAATTATAATAATGTTGCAAAGATATAAAAAACAACTATAATGTAATATTATAAACAAGAGGTGAATATGAAAAAATTATTACTAATTGCAATCGCAGCAACAATTCCAGCTATGACTCAAGCAGCAATTTCTGTAGACCAAGTGACAAGCAAAGAAGTTATGCTTAATAATGGTTATTCACAACAAACTGTGGACATTGTTAATGTTGGAAAAGCTAGAGCAACAGGACAGGAATATTATACAGCTGACGAAAAAGCTTATCAAAAACAAAATAAATTTCTGAAATTCTGGAGAAAATTGTATGTATACACAGATCCTGCAGCAGAGGATTATTCATTCTATCATCATCAAACAACAACAACTCCATCTTACACAGATTTATAAGAAGGTTTTCATTCTACTAAGTGCTTTCATACTATTTGGAAGCACTTGTAGTAGTGAAGCAATGGAGTTTGGGTCTGTAAAATATAATAACAATACACTTATTGATTATTCAAAAATAAATAAAGATTCAACTCTTAAACTCGGGGATATATACTTTGCATCTGCACTTAATGCAAAAGATTCTGAGGCGAGGAAAGAATATTTACAAAAAGCAAGTGGTAACTATTTTGTATTAACTCAAATAGAGCCTGATAATATTTATCCATTAGTACAACTTGCAAGAGTTTACGATTACGAAAAACAAGATAGTTTCGCAAAGGCTTATTTTTTTAGAGCCTTAAAAATAAATAAAAAAGATCCTGCAACAAATTATTTCTTTGGTGAATTCTTTTATAGAAGAGAGCAATACACAAAAGCTTTATACTTTTATAACACAGCATTTGAAAATGGATATGATGAAAACAACCAAGTTATATTAAAAATGGCAATTATGTATGAAAAACTTGGAGATTTGCTAAGAGCTAATCACTATTACAAAAGAGCTTATCTGGCAAATCCAAATAGTACATATCTCGCAAATAAAATTAGAGAAATTGAGGCAATTCATTACAGGGATACCGGATATTACAACATCATTAAAAGGAAAAAATAATGAAACATAAACTAGTAAAAATAATCCTTATATCATTATTAATTCCTCAACTAAACGTATTCGCATCTGACATTGACTCAATGATTTTTTACCCTCAAGATGATACTACATTTTATCAACAGGAATTAAGCGTATTCAATCCGCTTTTAATTGGTCTTGGAGAAATTATATTTAAAGAAAACAGCCGAGAAATTAACTCAATTGATCCAACCCTTTCAGCAAGCCAATTCCCTGGAGGAAGAGGTGCAAATCAATTAATAATATATACATCCAACTTTGGTAAAAATACTAATACAAACGAATTTGGAACAGAAGCTATAGTTGAAAATAACACAGTTGTAGCCCTAAGTGGAGCAAATTCAATAATCCCACAAAACGGTGTTGTTATAAGTGGACACGGCGAAGCGAAAAATTGGATAACAAAAAACCTTTCTGTAGGAACTAAAATTTACATAAATAGATACACAAACACTATTACTGCATATACAACAACTGAAAGCTACACATATGAAGCAAAATCAAAAATTAAAGAAGCAGAAGATATAATTAATTATTACAAAAACACACTACCAAATTATAACTACAATTTACCAAGCCATCATATACAGATAGCTCAAAATTATTTAAAAATAGCAGAAAACGAAACAAAAAACAGTTCAATATTACGCCAATACACGCAAGAAGCAATTGATGCGGCAAACATGGCAATAAAAACATCTGTACCATATATACAAAACGAATTAAAAGGTACATGGATTCGTCCGGTTGAAACTTCAAAAGAGCAGATAATAGCTACACTTGAAAAACTTGAAGATAATGGATTTAATAATATATTTTTAGAGACATATTTTCACGGAAAAACAATATTTCCAAGTAAAACAATGAACAAATATGGCTTCACCGTACAAAATGAAATCTTTGAAAATTTTGATCCATTAGAAGTTTGGATAAAAGAAGCTCATAAAAGAGATATCAAAGTCCACATATGGTTTCAATCATTTTACGTTGGTAATAAGGCTCCAGAATCAAATCCTTCAAGCATTTTGGCTGTAAGACCAGATTGGGGAAACAAAACAAAAAAATTTGCCAATGAAGTTGGAGCAACTAAGTCTACCGCCGAACATAACGGTTATTTCATAGATCCAGCTAATCCTGAAGTTCAAAGTTTTTTAATTGAGTTGTTAGAAGAAATCATTAGAGAATACAAACCTGATGGTATAAATTTAGACTATATTAGATATCCAAATACAACAAGCTCAAGAAGTAATAATAGTTCTTGGGGATTTACAGAGTACGCAAGAAACGATTTTGAGACTTTACACGGAATTGATCCAATAGATATATCGCCATCAGATCCTCTTTGGCTTGACTGGAACCAATACAGACGAAACCATATAACAAATTTTGTAAAAAAAGTAGGCAAACTTTGCAGAGATAAAAATGTATATGTAAGTGCCGTAATCTTTCCAGACATTGCATCTGCATTATCAACAAAGCAACAAGACTGGAGAACTTGGTCAAGCAATAATTATGTAGATGGTTTCACTCCTTTATTTTTAACAAATGATCATAATATGTTAGCATCAATGATGAATGATGTTATGCAAATTAAAGCTCCAAATACAGAATTATATGCAGGCTTATTTGTAACATTTATGGGTGGAGCTCCAGAAGATTTAATTAGGCAATTGTATCAAACAAGAAATATGAACGCTAACGGCGTAATTATATTTGACTGGGCGCATACAACACCTGTCTATACTTCGACTCTTATGGCGAGTGCATTTAACAAAGATAATCAACAATCTTTATCGGCAAAAAAACAGAAAAAACAAAAAAAACAAGAGAAAAAAGAAAAAAAAGGTAAAGTTGTATCAACAACAAATAGTAAAGGTTTCTGGGTGTTTACAAGAGAGTAATACCAGTTATCTACAAATACTTGCAAATTCACAACGACCGCAAGAGTTTTCATTTTTTGAATATATACAATCAGAATTAATTTGAATACAAATATCTGAAATACGTTTTTCATATTCATGTTTTAGTGCGTCATTAAATTGAATTACATAATTCTTCTTATCTTTTAAATTTATATAGATAAATGATAACGTATTATATTTACCTTTTAAAAATTTATCTAAAGCCAACAAATAAACCATTGTTTGAAAATCAAATTCTGGATTTTTAGGTATAGAACCTGTTTTGTAATCTAATATATAATAATCATCCCCAGATGTTACAACAGCATCAATTCGCCCTCCAATCCAATAATCTTTAATCTTACAAGATAATTGATACTCAGATTTGTAATAATCTTTTTGGAAAAACTGATTATCCTGCAAAGTTTTCCAAACAAGTAACTCTTCATCTGTCAAAGCAGTTTCAATTCTAGAGATATTTACTCCCTGCAAAAAGTAATTCGCAAGCGCATGAATTTTTTTACCTTTTTCAAATGGGGTAGCTGACATTGGAACATTAACTGTTTCAACATAGCGGTAATAAAACTTTTTTGGACAAGATTGATAAGTCTTTAACATATTTGGAGAAAAATTATTTACCACCACACACCTCCATTCCTAAAAAATCCTTAAAAACAAGACTTATCTCTTGAGTTTGAAATTTCCCAAAACGAGTCCTTGTCTTATTAGACACTGTAAAATACAATTTATTCTTAGCTCTTGTTATTGCAACATATAACAGTCTTAAATTTTCTGAAAGCATTTCTTGTTTTAGTTCATAATCTGATTTCTTCTTATAATTCGGGTTTAGATTTTTTACCGATTCGATAAACTCTGAAGATTTAAGAGCGATTGAATTTACAGAAAGTGGTAAGTTCTTTTCAGTAAATTCAGGTAGAAAAACCAAGTTAAATTCATCACCTTTGGATTTGTGCATAGTCATAATTTGAACCTTACCAGCTAAAAACTTCTTATCATCTTCATCTTCTTCGGAGAAAAATTTAAAACCGCTCAAATTAGGCTTTTTAGAAAGTTCATCCAATCTTGAAATAGCATATTCTAATGAATTATTTTTGATACAAATTCGCTTAATAAGAGTTGAAATTAAATGTATATTCGATTTTTCTATATCACTTTTGAAAAACTGCATACCTATTTTCACAGCCAGTTCATTAGGAGTAAGATAACAAAGCGAAACCCAATAATTTAAATCCCAATAAAATTGCTCCAAAATAATGTTGCCCAATTTATCAGAATTCAATTTAATAAAAGGATTTTCATATTTTCTAATATCTTCCCCTAATCCCCTTTTGTAAAAACCAAGTTCAGCTAAAACATTATAGCCATCGGCAACCACATTGTTATCAAATGAATTTAAAACCATTTTCATAACAGCAAAAATAGCTCTAAATATTGACTTTTGCTCCAAACACTGGTTTCTTGTAATTACTTTTAAACCACTGTTTTCTATCAAATTTTGCCATGCTGCAACTTGATAATTATTACGCAATAAAATACCTACAGTAAAATCTGGATGCTTACTTAAAGTTTCTTTTATCACTCTAAGAACATAGTTTTTTTCATCAACAGAACTTTCAAAAATTTCACCTACAACGGCGCCACTATTATCCAACGGTTCAGGATTTTTACCGACTACTGGTTGCATATACATTTCAAAAAAAGAATTTTTACTCTCATCCTTCAACCCTGAGAACTTAACCAATTTATTGGCAAATCCCCAAACATCTTTTGTACAACGCTGAGAACAGTTCATTGACACATTAAAATTATTAGTAATAAATCTTCTAAAACCTTCTACATCCGCATTAGAAAATGTCGCAGTAATTGATTGATTAACATCACCACAACGAATAACATTATTATGTTTTCCAGACAACAAAGCTATTAACTCCTGCTGAACACCAGATGAATCTTGAGCTTCATCTTCTATAATGTATTCGCAAATTTCTTGATAATGCGCTAAAATATCAGGATTATCCCTTAAAATTTTAACAGAACCAATCAACATATCATCATAATCAATTAAATTAGATTCCTTTAAATTTTCTTGATATGCATCATAAAATGATAAAAACTTATTTAACTTTGCATCAGAATTTACTACATTAGTTTTTACTCCACCATTCATTTTATGAACAGAAACCGCTCTATCAAATTCTTCTGACAACTTTTGCTCGATTTTCAATTTTGTAGCTAATTCTCGCAAAATTCTTCCACGCTGAGAATCATCACAAATTTCAAAATCCGCAGAAAGCCCTAATTTTTCATAATTACCATTTTCTTTTAAAATACGTAAAGCCAAACCATGAATAGTACTAATATTCGGAAGTTTTGAAGAGCTTTTACGCACATTTTTTATACGCTCTCTGAAATTTCTTGCAGCAGAATCCATGTAGGTTAAAACAAAAATTCGTTCAGGGTTTATCCCTCTTTCAAGGAGTCTAACAATTAGCGCTAGCAAAATAGTTGTTTTACCTGCCCCAGGAACAGCTGAAATACCCATATTCCCACTAATATAGTCTAGCACGGGCTTTTGATCTTCTCTTGGAGTAATAGAAAACACAGGTTTGTCATCGACTAATTCTTCATCATTTACAACTAAATAAGGTTCGATTGCGCCGTAATTTTCTACACCATTTGAATCGAACAAACTTGAGTAACAATATATTTTTTCTTCTGCACATAAAGCTAATTTACGAAGAACACGTGCATTCTTATCTTTAGATAACTCAATATTATCCTCTATTGTATAATCTTTTTTATCCCAATCTTTTTGAAAAACCCAAGCATTATACAATGGACCAGTATCCGATTTAATCCATTCTGAATTTGAAACATCTAACCATATTTGATATTTTGTTTTAACATGATTATCTATAATTTTTTGAGGTGTAGAAACTACTAAATCATTTTTCTTTATTTCTAAAACTGAATAAGGGTTTTCCGCAATTATAGAATTTTCAATTTGTAAAATAATCTCTAACTTCCGACGATTAAAGTCCTTCCCGAAAATATTTTCAAAATCTACAATTTGTTTTATAAAGAAATTAAACTTATTAATTTCACCATAATTTAGAGGTATTTTAGAAAATAATTGATTATAAATTTCAACAATTTGCTCAGATATTTTCATATCTGAATCAGCTAAACTCTCAACTAGCAATCTAAAACTAGCATATTTTTCAGTATAATCATCATCTTCAAATTTATATTCTAGTAATAATCTATTTTTTGAAAATGATTCCAAAATTTCTTCACAATACTTTAATGGTATCTGTAAAAATTCAGATAAAATAACCCTTAACTCAAATACATCAAGCGAATTTTTTAGTTCAGTATTTAACTTTAATATCGTAATAGCTGCCCTTACCAACTTATTTTGAATAAGTTTTTCATTTCCGGACAAATATAATAAATTAAGACCTGAGCGCACATTTTCTTTCAATGTAAACTTCAACATATCGTCTATGACAGGTGAAACAATGGATATTTCAGAAGGTAAAACTTTTTGTTTTAACAACTCCTCAATTCTTGAAATTGAAGCTTCAATCATCGCAGAACGCTTTGAAAAAGATTCCGCCGCAAAACCTTTTAAAACATTTGTTTCATCATTTTTGATATTCTTATACAAACTTGACGCAGATGAATTAAGATTTGATAAATTATCGAAAACTTTAATTTCTTGATTCGGAAAAATCTTTTTTAATTTTTCATAATTATTTTTATCTGCACTCAAATAACCACAACGACTTGAACCTTCTTTATCAACAGCAATAAACACGTCAATTAATTGTTTTGATAGATATTCTATAAAGTCTAAACAAATAGGAGTACATTCATCCGCATCATCTATAATCAAATACTTAATTGAACTAAAATAGTCAGTATTCTTATAGATAAAATTAAACATAAGAGACTGTCTTAGATGATCAAAATCTCGCAACTCCAATGTCTTACGTAAAAATTTCTTCAACACAATAGCGACATCTTCTGAAAATCCCTCTTTTAGAATTTTTGATCTTGCATCAACTTCTGATTGAGATAAGTTATTTTGAACAATTAAAGAATATCTTCTAAAAATTTGATGCAACAAAGAAACCCTAGAGTTATACCCACGAAATTTAACATCATTAAGAATATCTTTAAGTATAAACTGAGAAACCTCTAAACCCGCCAAATTAGGTAAAATTACTGGATTATCAAAAATATTTCTATCTTCTAAAAAAGCCCAATTATCAGAAACTGTATTGTAAACCAATGAAAAAAATGAATATACCTGCATTTTTTCCAAGGAATCTACAGATAACTTAGAAAGAGTTTTTTCAATAAAGGAATTTTTAAGTGAAGAATTTTGAACAAGCACTAATATTTCAGAAGAATTCACACCACTATTTAATAATTCAGCGTATTTATCTACCAAAAAATCTGTCTTGTATGACGCTATACTTCCCTCAATTAACAAATCAATACTCCTTATACTGTATATTCTAGCATAAATTCAATAAAAAACTACATCTAAAAAACGATTTAAAAGTGTACAAAATGCACTAATATTTAAACATCGAAAGAGTGCTATAGACAATAATTTATGGAGGAAAAATCATGGCAAAAAAAGTAACACTTACACAACAAGAACAAATCGGATTTGCAGCTGGAGAAATCTATAACTACTTAAACGTAAACGGAACAACTACATTTGCAAAAATGAAAAAAGAATTAGATTTAAAAGGTAACTTTGCTGACTTAGGTCTTGGTTGGTTAGCTAGAGAAGACAAAGTTGAAATTTCTCAAAAAGGACCAGCTGTAAAAATCAGCTTAAGATAGTTTGTAAAACATGAAGCTTACTCGTATAACGTAACCTAATACAAGTAAGAGAAAAAATAATAACCAGTTTACATTTTATATATAAAAAAAGGTATTGCATCCGGAGCAATACCTTTTTTCACATAATTAAGAAATAATTAAAAAAAAGCTAAAATTATCTATTTTGTATTATCATTAGAGTAGGAGAACACACTATGAAATATAAAGATTATTATGAAACCCTAGGGATAAAAAGAGACGCTACTGACGCAGAAATTAAATCAGCATATAGAAAACTTGCAAGAAAATTTCATCCGGATGTAAACAAAACAAAAGAAGCTGAAGATAAATTCAAAGAAATTAATGAAGCCTACGAAGTTCTTGGCGACAAGCAAAAAAGATCTAGATACGATAGTTTGGGTGCAAATTGGCAAGGCGGAGCTGACTATACTCCTCCACCTGGATTTGAGCATTTTAATTTTGGAGGTGGACAAGGCTACCAACAATTTAATTTTAACGGGCAAGAAATGGGTGGCTTTTCAGACTTTTTCAGTTCATTATTTGGCGATATGATGGGTGGAGCTGGTGCAGGCGCCGGTGCTCGTGGTGGTTTTTCCGGATTTGATTTTGGAGATATGGGACAAGCCAACCAAAGTTATTCTCGTCGATCTTCAGGTTGTAACTGTTCTTCTAAAAAATCAGAAGATTTAGACGTAACAAAAACTCTAAACGTAACCGCAAAAGATTTATTTTCAACAGACCCTATTACCGTTAAATTTAACGACATGAGAAAATGCACTCAATGCCCTAGTGGAGGAGCTTTTTGTGCAGCTTGTGGCGGAACAGGGATAATCAACGAAAACAAATCCATAAAAGTTAAACTCCCAAAAGAAATCAAAGAAGGTCAAAAAATCCGATTAAAAGGAGAGGGTAAAACTGATGCTTACGGACAAAAAGGTGACTTATATCTAATCATCACTCCTAAAGATTCCGAATACGAGATATCTGGTAGCGACTTAACTAAAGAAGTTGAAATAACACCACCAGAAGCTGTCTTAGGATGTAAAAAAGAAATAACAACACTTCATGGGAATATTGGAATTAAAATACCGGAGATGACATCAACTGGAAAAATGCTAAGACTTAAAAACTTAGGATTACCTAAAAAAACTGGCGGATTTGGTAATTTAAATGCAAAAATCAAAATTGTTATTCCAGAAAAACTTACACAAAAAGAAATCGATTTATACAAACAATTGCAAAATTCAAAATAACAATGTAATTTATCTAAATATCTTCTTGACATATTCACTATTTACGTGAAACAATGATATTAAGTTTTAGGGGGATATTATGGTTAAAGAAACATACTTACACGACAAACACGTTGCACTAGGCGCAAAAATGATTGACTTTGGTGGATGGCACATGCCAGTTCAATACACATCGATCATTGATGAGCACAAAACAGTAAGAGAACAGGTCGGATTATTTGATGTATCTCATATGGGTGAAGTTTTTGTTTCTGGAAAAGATGCCGAAATTTTCTTAAATAAACTCGTACCTCAAGATATTACGAAATTGGATTATGAAAAAGCTGTATATTGTCAACTACCAAAAGAAGACGGCGGACTGATAGATGACCTAATTATTTATAAATTAGGTATTGAAAAATACTTAGTAATCTGTAATGCCTCAAGAGTGGATGAAGATATAAATTGGATTTCAAGAAATCAAAGAGGATTTGATGTAACTGTGGATAACCAATCACATAATTATTCATTACTTGCAATACAAGGACCAAAAGCGATTGATGTTGTAAGAAAAATGGGTTATGACATAGAAGATCAAAAATCTTTCACTATTAAGCCTGCAACAATCGAAGGGATTAAACTTCTTGCATCTCGTACAGGTTACACTGGTGAAGATGGGTTTGAATTACTTGTAGAAAACAAATACGCTGAATTTTTATGGGACAAAATATTGGAAAAAGGAGCGGAATTTGGTATAAAACCAATCGGATTAGGAGCAAGAGATACACTAAGACTTGAAGCAGCCCTTCATTTGTATGGAAATGACTTAGATGAAGAAACTACTCCAATTGAAGCAGGATTATCTTGGTCTGTACCTAAAGATAAAGTTACTGATTATAACGGTAAAGAAGCTATCTTAAACCAAGTTACAAATGGCGGAAATAAAAAACTTATTGGGCTTATAATGTTAGATAGGAATATAGCAAGACACGGCTATGAAGTTTACTTCAATGGAGAAAAAACTGGCGTTATTACAAGTGGATGCGTTTCTCCTAGTACAGGTAAAAACATCGCACTTGCTTATGTAAAAAATAACAAAGAAATTTGCACAGGAGCTACTGTTCAAGTTATGATAAGAGAAAAATTACACGATGCGGAAGTTGTAAAACGTCCATTCGTTCAAAAAAGAAATAAAGTATAGATGGGGTCCATCTTATCCCCTTGCCCGCAAGCGGAAGAGGGTTAGAGTGAGGGCTATAGAGAAGGAGAATAAAATGAGTTTTACAGAAGATATTTTATGTACAAAATCACACGAATACGTACTAAAAGGAGAACCTGCAATTGTTGGTTTAACTGATTACGCTATTGAACAATTGGGAGATATCGTATTCTTAGAATTACCTGAAGTAGGTGATGAATTTACTAAAGGTGACACTTTTGCAAATATCGAATCAGTTAAAGCTGCGTCAGAAATTTATATGCCTGTAAGTGGTAAAATTGTAGAAGTTAATACAGCATTAACTGAGAGTCCAGAAGCGCTAAATGAAGACTGCTATGAAAACGGTTGGTTAGTTAAAGTTGAAACTACAAACGAAGCTGACTTCGAAGACTTATTAACATACTCAGATTATAAAGAAGAATTGGAATAAAATGAAGAATTTTTTAGTACATAACGAAGAAACCACAAAATTAATGTGTGATGAAATTGGAATAAGTAGTGTTGAGGATCTATTTACACAGATTCCAAAATCAGTAAGGATGCAAGAGTTAAAACTTCCTGAAGGATTATCTGAACTAGAAACCCAAAAGTTAGTAAAATCACTTGCGAACTCTAATAACACAGACTTTGCAGTATTCGCTGGAGGTGGCATATATAACAAATTTATACCTGCTTGTATCAATCAAGTTGCAAGTAGATTTGAATTTAACACAGCATACACTCCATACCAACCAGAAATTTCACAAGGTACATTACAAGTAATGTACGAATTTCAAACAATGATATGTCGATTAACTGGGATGGATGTTGCTAACGCCACAGTTTATGATGGTGGTACAGCCTGTGCTGAAGCAATATTAATGGCTTGTAGAATATCAAAAAAATACAAAGCATGTGTGCTTAACTCATTAAATCCAGAATACAAAAAAATAATACAAACATACACAAATTCACAGAAAATTGAAATAGATTGGGTTGACAATATACCATCAACTACATCAGAGTATGCTTGTGTTCTTATCCAAACTCCTGATTATTATGGTGAGATATTAGAACCAAAATCAGTAGATTGTTTACTTGTAGTATGTAGTGATATCTCAACAATGGCAATCCTAAATCCACCATCAACTTATGGTGCAGACATAGTTGTAGGTGATATCCAAACACTTGGTATCCCAATGAATTTTGGAGGTCCTACAGCAGGATATATGGCTTGTCGTGAAAAATTTATGAGACAATTACCAGGAAGACTTGCAGGAAGAACTCTTGATAAAGATGGAAAACAAGCTTTTTGTTTAACAATTCAAACAAGAGAACAACATATTAAAAGAGAAAAAGCTACAAGTAATATTTGCTCAAATCAGGCTTTGATCGGACTTTGTGCAACCCTATATTTGTCTGTAATGGGCGAAAAAGGTTTCAAACAAGCAAGCTTCTTGTCTGCAAAAAATGCACATACATTATCTGAAAAACTTTCAAAAAAAGGTATCCGTACATTAAATAAAAACTTCTTTAATGAATTCACTATTGAAGTTGATAATTCTGACAATTTCTTGAACAAGTTAAAAGAAAATAAGATAATTGGAGGGATAAAAATTGATGACAAAAAGATTCTTGTTGCAACAACAGAAATGAATTCAGATGATGAAATTGATAAATATGTAAATTCATTATAAATTTAAAAACATAAATAAAGAGACTGATTTTTAATCAGTCTTTTTTTATTTTCCTACTTTATTTTTCGGCTTTTTAAGGTATAATTTATATACGAGAGATAATATATTTTGAAAGGTTATTTTACATGAACAAAAGTCAATCAATGGGGATGTACGTAATTTTAGCTATTGTTGTGTTAGTTTTTATGTCAACAATCTTTATGTCAGGAACAACCACAAACACTTCTGAAATTTCATACACTAATTTCTTGCAAAAACTTGAGAACAAAGAATTTTCAAAAATAGAAAAATTTGAAGATGTGCTTATAGCAGTACCGACAAAACAACCAGAACAAGAAAAAGCTGCTAAAGAACATACTGGCAAAAATAAGAATACAGTATCACCATTTTTGACTCCAGAAAATAGAAATGCACAAGCACCACTATACCAATACAAGGTTCAAATCCCTGCGAAAGACGAAACATTAATGACAAAATTAAATGAATCAGGTGCAGATATTACTATAAAAAAAGCTCCTGAAACAAATCAACTTGCGGGTAATATCGGAACATTTATTATCATTTTATTTGCAGTAATTTCACTGGGCTTAATGATAAAAGCTATCCAAGCAGGTGGTTCACAAGCAATGTCATTTGGTAAAAGCAAAGCAAAAATGCTTTTAGACTCAAAAGTAAAAACAACATTTAACGACGTAGCAGGTATTGATGAAGAGAAAAAAGAATTAGAAGAAATCGTTGACTTTTTGAAAAATGGTGAAAAATATATGAAGCTTGGCGCTAAAATACCAAAAGGAGTACTTTTAGTAGGACCTCCAGGGACAGGTAAAACACTTATGGCGAAAGCTGTTGCCGGAGAAGCTAGTGTGCCATTCTTCTCAATTTCAGGGTCAGATTTCGTTGAAATGTTTGTTGGTGTTGGTGCTAGCCGTGTTAGAGACTTATTTGAGCAGGCTAAAAAACATCAACCTTGTATAATTTTTATCGACGAAATTGATGCTGTTGGTCGCCAACGTGGTGCGGGTTTAGGTGGCGGACACGATGAAAGAGAACAAACTCTAAACCAATTACTTGTTGAAATGGATGGTTTTGACGTTAATACAAATATCATTGTTATTGCTGCAACAAATCGCCCTGACATTTTAGATAACGCACTTTTAAGACCGGGAAGATTTGATAGACAAATCTATATAAACGCACCAGATGTTAAAGGTAGAGAACAAATTCTAGAAGTTCACGCTAAAAACAAAAAACTGGATAAAGATGTAGATTTAAAAGTTCTTGCAAAAAGAACTCCTGGATTTACTGGAGCAGACTTACAAAACTTACTAAACGAATCAGCTCTTTTAGCTGCCCGCAATAATGAAACAAAAATATCAATGGAAGATGTTGATAAATCAATTGATAGAGTTGTCGCTGGAGTTGAAAAACGAAGCAAAGTTATGACTGATGCGGATAAAGAATTAACATCATATCACGAAGTTGGTCACGCATTAATTGATAAATTATTACCTGATGCTAATGAATTGCACAAAGTTTCTATTATCCCTCGAGGAATGGCTTTAGGGGTAACTTGGACAAGACCTAAAGATGAAACTGTACACGTAAGTAAAGCAAAATTACTAGCTAAAATTGCTGTATCATTAGGCGGAAGAGCTGCTGAAGAAATAGTATACGGTAAAGAAAATGTAAGTACTGGAGCTTCTCAAGACCTTAAAAACGTAACAGATATGGCACGTAAAATGGTTACAGCTTGGGGTATGTCAGAAAAATTAGGTAATATGGCATACGGCAAAAACCAAGAAAACGTATTTATGGGTAGAGATTTCGGACACCAAAGAGATTATTCAGAACAAGTTGCTTACGAAATCGATCAAGAAATTAAACGTATCGTTGATGAAAGATATGAGCTTGCTAAACAATTACTAACTGAAAATAGAGATATGTTAGAACGAATTTCAAAAGAACTTCTTGAAAAAGAAACTATTGACGAAAAAGAATTTGAACAAATTATGGAAACAGTAAAAAGTGAACGAGCTTAATATTACAAAAAATTCAAAACTTTTTGCATTAGGGGTGGAGGTAGATAGCTCTACCCCCAATATTTTAGAGAGTTTAGACCCAAATATTTATGACATAATTGCACTTAAACTTAATAAAAATAATACGGCAAACGAACTAAAAGATTTACTCCAATACATTCAAAAACCTTTAATGCTCTATGGCACAGGTGATGAAGAGGTTGATAAAAAGTTATTACCTAAACTTATTGAAAATTTAGATAGAGAAAATTGTATAATTGGTAATATTACAGAAAGAACATATAAAGAAATTATTCCTAAAATTATCAAGGGTAATCATTATGCAATTTTAAAAACACCTATTGATATAAATTTAGCAAAAGAACTAAATATAATCGCTATGGAAGATATGGGACTATCAAAAAATAAAATCATAATGAACACTGACATCGGAGGTTTAGGGTACGGATTCGAATATGGTTTTAGCATTATGGAAAAAATCATACAAGAAAGAAAAAGAGATTCTTATCTAGACTTCCCAATATTTTCAGATGCATCTACAGAATCATTAAAAACCAAAGAAGCAACATCTGATGATTATTCAGACAGCTACGGAAAGTTAGAAGAAAGAAAACAAATAATAGAATTAGCAGCCTGCTCAGGAGTTATTGCAGCAGGGGCAAATATCATTATGGTCAAAAACCCTAATAATATTCCTATATTGAAAGGCTTGGTGTAACAATGGAAATGACCGGACTTCAAATTTTCAAATATCTTCCCGCTGCTAAAAAAGAAGAGCATTCAAATTGCAAAGAATGTGGCTGTCCAACGTGTATGGCATTTGCTCTTAAACTTGCAAAACAAAATATCCAAATTGAAAAATGCCCTTACCTGAAAACTGAATTAAAAGATTTATATTCTCACAGTGTCAAACATCCTCAAAAAACAGTTGAGATAAACGGATTAAAAATAGGTGGAGAAAATGTATTACATAGACACGAAAAAACATTCATTAATCCAACCACTTTAGCTGTTATTGTCGATTGTAATAACAAAAATTATAAAGAAACAATTAATAGAATCAATAAATTTGAAATTAAAGGAGTTAATCAATTATTCAATGTTGATTTAATTATTTTAAAGAACTATACAAATCAAACTTTGGAAAATTTAAAAATTAATACAATTACATATGACGAATATAAAAATTTGGATATTATAAATATTGAAAACCAAAATTTCAAAACAACCAAAAATATACTAATATCAACAAGAGAAACAGCCATCTTAGAAAAAGATGATAATTTTTCAAACCCTGTAGCAGTATGGATGGGTAGAAATGATAAATTCACAATAACTGCGCAAGCTAGTTATTATATTTGTAAATACGCAAATATGCTAATTTTTGAAGAGTTTGACGAAGCAATGTTTTCGACTCTAATTTCGCTTCGACAAAATATATTCACAGACCCTCAAAAACCTTTACAAGTCGAATCAAATTTATATGAGTTTAAAAACCCAAATAAAGATTCTATTATTTTCTTGACTACAAACTTTGCATTAACATTTTTTGCAGTATCAAACGAACTGGAGAATATAGATATCCCATCATATTTAATTGTAATACCAGCCGATGGAATGAGTGTTCTAACCGCTTGGTCTGCTGAAAAATTCACTGCAAATATCGTTTCTAAAACTATCGAAAAACTTCAAATAAGAGAAAAACTTACCACCAGAAAAATTATCATTCCTGGACTTCTTGCCCATATGACAGAAGAACTCAAAGAAGCCGTTCCTGATTTTCAATTTATCATAGGAACCCACGAGGCATCTGAAATTAGAGAATTTACAAAACAATTTATATCACAATAGTTACAATAGCTCGTGAATAATTATGACAACAATTTCTCCTGGCTGTAAATCTAATTGGATATTACCTTTTTTTGCTATTGGCATTTTTGAAATCTTTATTGGTAAAAGATTTTGTCTACTTGGGTTAAACTTCGGAACTTTTACAGATACATCTGCAGGATTATCAAAATCTAAATTCCCGATAGTTATAACTTTTCTAATGTTATTCGCCAACATATATGAGAAAACTTTTTTGGAATTATTATTTTTCAACTGGATAAAATTACCTTCGTTTAATGTTGAAAGTACACTCTGTTTAACATTGTTACCTAATAAAAACTCCCCATAAAGATATTGATATTTACCCTCTGGTTTTCGTGAGAAATTAAAAATATCTATTTTTCCCCTATGAGTAAAATAAGTATCATCATCTGTAATAGAATCCGACGCAAGACGATTCCCCTTGCGATACATATAATCATCTCCGGTTTGGAAACCATCAACAAAATAAGAATTTACTGGTAATGTAGCATTTAACCAAATCATCATTTCACTAAACTTTGGTCCTTTTAATAGAATCGGACTAACTTCATCGTGAGTGGTAAAACTACCTATTACACTTTTCCCTGAATTATATTTTTTAATATCAGATAAAGTAAAAGACACTTGCCTATATAAATCTTTTGGCGACTTCCAATCCTTTAAATTAAAAAATGATCCATAATAACCATCAAATCCTGCCTCTAAAAGTTTATTATAAGGTGTAAAAACAGCCTGAGGAGAAATCGCATCGTGCCAAGAATCAGACGATTCCGCAAGCCATAAAAACTCTGAATCTCCTGAGCGCGAGTAAGAGATTAATTCTTGCCAAAATTTTGCAGTTTTTGAATGAGCAACGTCTGCTCGGATACCATCAACACCCAATGACATCATATATTTAACGAAGTCTTTATATAGACTATATACATTCGCATCTACTTTTTCTTCTGTACCTGTTGCTAATAACCTTACATCTGTCCAATCAGCAGGAATTATTGGTTCACCTGATACATTAGTAACAAACAAATCAGGACGTTCTAAATATAAATCATAAGATGCGCAAGCTGGAATATCAACAATTACACTTATACCTCTTTTATGAGCTTCCTTTATAAATAATTTAGCTTGTTCCTCTAATGTTAAATCAGAATTTTTATCATATAAATCTGGACTTATTGAATCGAAATCTGAAGCTGCATAAAGACTTCCTGCAGTTCCCAAAGCTTTTAATTTACCTGTTGGCGTAATCGGCAAAACATGTAAAGTATTAACCCCAAGAGATTTCAACTCATCAAGACGGTCAATTGCATTCAAGAAAGTACCCTTTTCCTCACCCAAGGTTTCTTGTATGAAACCATCCTTATTATAATCTTTTGAATTAAATGAGCGAATGTTTATTTCCATAATGACAGCATCATTATTTAGAAATTTCGAACGTAAACAATTCTTCCAAACAAAATCCTGCGCACTACAAACATTGACTGAATATAATGAAACAACAGTCACTAACAAAACTTTCAGTAAATTTTTCATACAAAAACCTCTAACTTAACATAAGCTATGGAAGGTATAATACTTGATCAATTTGCAATCTATCTAAATTTTTCAAATTATTAGCCTTAATAATATTATCCATACGCTCTTGAGTCCAAGAACCATAATGTTTGATAATAATAGCTTCGCCAGTATCACCATTTTTTACAACATATTTTGTCATAGATGATGTATCACTTAAATTCGCAACAGGTGCAGATTCAGACACATTAGAAGACTCCGCAGATGGCGCAAAATCATTTTCACCAGGTACTGAAACTCTATTATTCATATCAGCCTGATCATCTTCAGTCTGAGTGATTATAGATTGTTCCATATTGTCACCTGTAGAAACTTTTGGAGATTTTGTAAACATTCCAAACATAGCAAATACGATAACAGTTGATAATACGCCTGCAACAAAACCAACAAAAAGAGTTGATAACGGAGAATTTGTAGTAAATTGGTTTGTTTTAAATGTTTGCCATAACATATCAATTTCTTTAGATTTATTAGAAAAAGATGACTCTTGAGATTGAATAGTGTCGTCCGGACGATAATACTCACCTAATGAAGAACAATCATTCTGTTGTTCATTTGCCAAACTTTCAATAACATCCATAGATTCTCTTGATAGAGTTGATCTTCTTATAGTTGAACTTTTCATATATTTACCTCACTACCCTAATCTTTTTAAAAATCATAGCACGAAAAACTCCACTAATCAACGATATTGTAACATTCTTAAAAATAGAAAGACCGACAATCAAAAGATCATCGGTCTTAATTCTAATAAAAAGAATCAAATTATTTGCTAACTTGTTCTTTGAATTTTTTACCAGCTGAGAAAGCAGGAACTGTTTTAGCAGCGATTTTTAAAGCTGCACCAGTTTGAGGGTTTCTACCAGTTCTAGCTGCTCTTTTGCGAGCTTCGAATGTACCGAAACCAACTAATGTAACTTTTTTACCTTTAGCAACTGTTTTTTGGATTGTATCCAATGTAGCAGCTAAAATGTCAGCTGTAGCTTTTTGTGAAACTTTTGCTTTTTTAGATACCTCTTTTACTAATTCTTCTTTGTTCATTATGAACCTCCTTCTTCCTTAAACCTACGGATAAAGTAACCATCCTCCGCAGCATTGTGTAATCGACAAATTTATTATAGCACTTTCTTTAGTCGTGTCAAGGGTTTTCAAGATTAATTTTCTTTAAATCCAGTCATATTGTATATCCAAGGAGATATAACACCTAAAAGCATTACCCTCACTGAGTTACGACTCATTATCTAACTTTGCAAATTTGATATTCTGATAAAAATATTGCAATATTTGGTAAGCATTGTAGCCTTGTTTTGCTAAATTATTGGCACCATGCTGAGACATGCCAACACCATGCCCATTTCTTTTTACATTATCATCAAAAGATGGAACAGCTCGAACATACGGAACATCTGCACCCCAAATTGAATTATTAGTCATTCCACCTGCTGATGCAAAGTAATATGCAGAGATTATCTTCATATCGTAAGTTAAAACAAGCCCATCTGTTTCTTCAACAGCCTTATTCGTAATTTTAGTTTCAGCAGAGACTCCGCCATATGCTTGATCCTCAGTATTATCTTTCAAATCATAGCCATTACGGGATTGTTTACCAAGATTTGCCAATGCAAAACTCCTTGCAGCAATTGCTTGAGCTTTTAGAGCCTCATATTCCCAACTAGGAGACATCTCTACTGGGACAACACCTTTTATATAATTTTCTAAATCAATATCATTAATTATAGTAAGTTTGCCATCAATATTTTTTATCATTAACAAACCCCTATACCATTTTCCTTTTGTACTTACAAAACCTTCAGAATCAGGCCTTAAAACAATTGAATCAGTTTCTAACGTATAAAAATGAGAACCACTTTTTATAGCAATCTCTTTTTTGTAAGGTACAAGCATATACCCCTTCATTGCATCTACATTACAAACTGTCTTGTTAGTATGCGTATCAATCATACGTCCATTGACATTTGCACCTATACCAGCTTCCTCAACTTGAGTTAGCAAACCAATTTTAATCGCATACGACGGATTGGCTAAAACTAAATTTATTATTATTATTGTTAATAGTATTAAAATCTTTTTCATAGTTATATATTAGCACTTTCTATTGTATTGTAATGAACCAAATGTATGATTATAACTTACTTTTGGTAAATCCTTGTATAATTCCAATAACTTCTAAACACTTTAATTACATAGTTACGTGTTTCATCATACGGAATTTGTTCCACAAATTCATCAGTATTGTTATATTTCAAATTAGATTTCCATTTCGTCACAGAACCGATACCTCCGTTATAAGCAGCAATTGCTGAGACATCCTTGTTATCTAACATTTTTCGGATTGTAGAATAATACAAATTACCCAATTTAATATTTAACTCTGGATTAAATAAATAACTTGTATTAAAATCCATACCATTTTTTTGCCCAATTTCGTGAGCTGTAGTTGGCATCAATTGCATCAAACCAATAGCCCCAACACCACTTTGAGCTTGAGAATTAAAAGAACTCTCTTCTCTAATTATAGCCATCATCAACGCATCATTATTACCATATTCATCAGCAACTTTTTTAACTTGTTTATAGTAATTTTGCGGATAAACCAAACGCCATCTCAAATCAGATTTAACTGGTTTTACATCTAATTTATCCATCGCATCTCTTGCTATAATCATAGACTTAGCATAGTTACCTTTTTCATATTCAACCCAACTTGCAATAAAATCATCCTTACAGTACTTCAACATCATGTCATAATCATGAACTTGCATTAATTTCTGCAAAATATCTTTATCACTCGGACTTTTATAAGGATAAACAACAGGTTTATAATTCAATTCTGTTTGAATAGTAGCTGATTGAACACCTTTTAATATCCAATATGCTCTATATGCATAATACGAATCAGGGAACCTGTTAATTATATCTTGGAAATAAACAGCCATTGCCTCTGAATTATTATATTGTTGCTCAATTTTACCTGCCCAGAACAAAACTACCGGCACATACTTTGACTTTTGAAACTTTTGTAAAAAATCACGCGCCAATAACCTTGAATTTGCATAGTTTTTATTTTTAATACCAATTAAAATTTGTTGTAACAAGGCATATTCTGAATACGATCCATCAGGGAAATTATCATACAAATCCTTATAACAAGCTAATTCATCCTTAGATGATACTTTTCCACATTTTAAATACCAAATATAATCTTTTTTCTTACCTTTTGCAAGCGACAATAGCTTAGTAGTTTGAGCTAATTGATTTTTAGAATCATACATATTTAAATAATCATCAATAGCTCGATTATAATCCTCAATTGAAACAGTATCAGGATACTTATCAACGCCTTCTTCTGTTAATTTTAAAACTTTTGCATAATCTCTTGTTTTAAAAGCAATTGAAGCTTGTAGAGGCCAACTGTTTTCAACTTTAGCCATATCAAAAAGTTCTTTAGCTTCTTTATACATTCCTGCATAATAATAAGCTCTAATTAAAAGAACTGCATCAGAAACCTCCAAAGTTGAATTCAAACGTTTCCAAGAATTTGCAACATTAGGAGCTAACCTACCATTAGGATACTTTTCCAAATATGCCCTATATGCCTTTTCTATATTTTCAATATTTTTCTTATCTGAAGCTTTCTTTGAATACTTCATTTTTGAAGCTGTAATCCTTGCCTTGTAATATTCTGACGCAACCTTATAATCTTCAGAAATATCTGATTTAATAACTTTATCAAAATATCTTAGCGCTAAATTTGAGTTATCATCAACTAAAAGTTGAGCAGCATTATATCTTGCTTCATCGCTCAACTTATTAGTAGGATAAAACTTTAATAAACTTTGATAGCTATGAAGTTCAGATTGTCTATCTCCCAGAGATTTTGCGCTTAATGCTTGACGAAATAAAGCTGAAGGTTTTAAATCGGAAGAATAACTAACTTTTGAAAACAAATAATAAGCATTTGAAAAATTACCATTATCATAATCTTTCAAAGCTTGCTTATAGACTCTAACCGTCTTAGATTCTGGTTGGTACAATTTTGCAAAATAAAAACCTGCAATTAGACACCCAAAAAATATTACAACGGCTATTATAAAACCTTTATTTCTATCCCTTAAAAACATGATAATTAATATTTTACCAAACCGATTTAAAAAGTAAAAATTTTTATAAAATATTTACATAAACTTTTTTCTAAAATTTTATAAATTATAATAAAAACAACACAGGAGAAATTTATGGAAAATTGGCAAAAGTTATTACTACAAGCTAGCATAAATCTAATCATTATTTACATAATTTTTAAAACATTAGATTTTATCAACAATAAAATTAAAGAAAAAATAGAAACTACGGAAACTAATTCCGTAATATTAAAATTTCTGCCAATAATATTAAAATTAC
>JAZLBN010000031.1:0-5970 GCA_045613725.1 Candidatus Gastranaerophilaceae bacterium | reverse complement strand
GCAGGAATAAACGCAACTTTCTATTCTATATTTAAAACTCTTAAAGAAAAAAATATAAAGCCAGAAATTATTTCACTTTCAATATCACCACAGTATCTACCTGAAGAACATCATTCCTTTATCAATACAATATTCGAGCATATAATCAGATCTTCAGGCAAAACTGATGAAATAAATACTTACAAAAATAAATATATCGATCTTGCAGAATATTAATCAATATTTAGAATTCTATCCAAGCAAGCCTTAGATGAATATTTCCATTCTCTATATGTAATGCGTTTAACTTTAAAACCGCAGCGTTCTAGTATTGCTTGTTTTTTCATTGAAGACATGTGATGAAGTTTTTTATTATCTTCAACACCATCTATTTCAACAATAAATTTATCATCTACAACTAAATCGGCACTAAGTCCTGCAATATTTACACCTGCTTCAACTTTGTGATCAAGCTCTCTTAGTGCTTTTGCAACTTCTAGTTCAAAAGAGTTTTTATAAATATTTTCATCTATTTCATTATTTTTTAAAGATTCTTTTCTATCTTTATATTGTTTCAAGTATGAAACATAGTGCCTAAAATGCCCATCTGGCATTGTATCTAAATCATGAGACACAAAATTTATACATTTACTTCTTGCTCTTGTTATCGCAACATTAAATAAATTTGGCTTTTGCAAGAATGTAATACTTTGAGGATATGAATTATTAGCAAATGCCCAAGACATAAGTATAATATCTCTTTCATCACCTTGGAACGTATGAGCTGTACCTATTTCAATTTGGTGTTTCTTAATCATATAATCAGATAAAACTTTTGGTATAGATATCTTCAATTGCTCAACTTGCGCCCTAAACGGAGAAATAATACCAATACTAACTGGCTTATCAGGATTATTTCTTTCATCTTCAATAATAATTTCGTGAAGTGTTTTTACCAAGGATTCAATCTCAGGTAAGTTTCTTGTTGCGTCCATATCAACTTTACCTTCCGGAACATTGATAATATCAATAGCCATACCATCTGATGTATCTTTTTTCATAATTCGAATTCTATCGTTATAAAATTCTTTATTAGAAAAATCAATAATAGGCGGTAAACTCCTAAAATGTTCATCTAACATAACAGAATTCATTGAATAATAATCAGCCAAGTCAAACATTGAATTGGTTCTAAAACGCCACATCAATTGATATTTATCAGGAATACCATACTGGCTCAAGAAAGATTGTTCTTTAGCTTTTTCCAAGAATGATAAGTGTGGCAATTGTTTATCATCACCTACAACAACTGTTTTCTTAGCACGATACATTATAGGGAAGCAGCTCGCAATATCACACTGAGAAGCTTCATCAATAATCGCAACATCAAACATTCCAGGTTTTAATGGTAGCGAATCTGATACTGCATATGTAGTTACACACCAACATGGAAAAGCATCCAACAATGGTCTAAAATCTTCATCTTCCATAATTTGATTAGATTTTTTCTTTTTACGCTCAACCAATGATAATGAGTGAACTTTAATTCTACGAACCTTTTTAGCATCACGCAATAAAGCTTTTAGAGCTTCGCGTCTTGTACTTTTCAGAATATTCACAGCCAAAGAACCTTGTTTACGTTTCATTTGCCTTATTTGTTCCATCATCACATGAAGGTTTCCGGTTTTTTGAATATCAGATTCTATTTTACGCAAGCGCCATTTTTGAGTAATATAATCAAGTTCAACTTTTAACCTATCAAGATTCTCTGGTTCTACTTCAAAATCTTTTATGTCAAGTATTTTTTTCAATTGTCTTAAGCTAGAAATATTAGCAATTCCCGCAAAAAAGCCTGATTTTTCCATATTAGTAGTCAGAGATTTAATAACATCATTAATATTATCAATTTCAGATTTTTTAAGCGGACGTTTTATGTATTCCAAATCTCCAACTACACTTGTTTGCTCTTTTATTTCTTTACGTAAATCATGCCAGTCTTTTTCAAGTTTTAAAATTCTCTCACATTTTTCTTCAGTTTCTCTCATGCAATCAAGATGTTGTCTCATATCCTTAACATCCGCAAAGATAAAATCTTCAACATCATCATCTAAAGCAAATTTCCCTGATGTAAGTTCTTGCAATTGATGACTTAGCTGTTTTTGATAGTTCATTCTACCTGCACGTAACGCTAAATACGGAGCACCCAAACTATTTAACCTATCAGCAACAACATCTACAGCCTTATCCATACGAGATGCAACAAGCACTGTTTTGCCATTTGCAATCAAATGTGCAACCAAATTAACAATAGTTTGGGATTTACCAGTTCCTGGAGGGCCTTGAACCGCAACAAGCTTACTATGTTCAATATTTTTAATAACTCGTTCCTGAGAATCACTCAACGATAAAGGTGTTATTGGATAAAAATCTCCTTCAGAATCCTTTAACGGAAATACTTTTTCAACAGACTGAGTGTACTCATCATTTATAACACTTAAAGTAGTTTCTCTAAATACTCCACTTGGTTTTTCTGAAATTTGCATTAATTCGTGCAACACACCCGCAGTAACTGCTGGACGTTTTGTCAAAATAATTGCACTTTGATATGTTACACTAAGTTTTTTAATTTCACCAACAGCTGCTTTTTGCTTTTGCGCTTGAATTTCATCTTCTATAATTTCATCATAATTTTCTCCAGTAATTTGGACATCAGATAAATCTTTCGACAGACTTTCATCCTTAGAAACATTATCTTCTTCCACATCTTCAGAAGAATCTGTCGCAATTTCCAAATCAGGAATTAATGATTTCAAAGTAGTCAAGAAAATATCCATTTTTTCTTTTGTAATAGGTAATTCAGGAACAACATCCAAAATTCCTTCCAAGAATAAATCTACTTCATCATCATCGTCACCTTTTTTAAGTAAAGCAGCTAATGCTCCAGTATTCAAAGATAAAACATCATCTTGAAGTATACAATTTATATTTACGCCATTACGTTCCAACTTACAAGGAACGTACAATAACGGTGTTAAAAACTCATTTTGACGCTTTGACTTTCCATTTCGACCTACAAGAAACATATAACCATAAATTAAATATTTATCTCTTGCACTTGCAACACCTTGAAGCATTAATTCAGTTAAATTCGGATTTGAACCATCTAATTTCAAATAGTCTAAACCTTGAGTAAGTAAAGTTTCTTGCTCTTTTAAAAATATCCATTTATTATCTTTATCACCTTTTAAATTTCTAAAAGTTGAACTTTTTACCTCTTCTCTAACACAATCGTGTAAATACTGACTTAATTTTTTTATAAAACTATTATTAAACGCAGAATTCAATGCTTTCGTTGCTTCTTGTAACATAAAATTTAACCTTCTAAAAATTTATACATCTTTTATTTTACACTATTTTACGCTAAAATCAATGTATGGACATCATCAATATACAGGATAAAAACTTATATTACATAGGCGGAGTAGTCAGAGATGAACTACTCAATTTAGAAAGTTTTGATATTGATTTAACATATGTTGGAAAAGCAATAGAATTTGCTCAATCTGTTGAAAATGCACAAATAATACAAATTAATGAACCCTTTGGGACAATAAAAATAAGACTAAACGACCAAGAAATAGATATCGCTTCAACAAGAAATGAATCGTACCCACAAAAAGGACACCTTCCAAATGTTGAAAAAATCGGTTGTTCTTTGAAAGAAGATATCCTTCGCAGAGACTTCACAATAAACGCAATGGCAAAGTCGACTTTAACTGGAGAAATTATTGATTATACAACCGGTTTAAAAGACCTTAAAAATAAAAAATTAAGAGTTTTACACGACAAAAGTTTTATCGATGATCCAACAAGAATTCTCAGAGGATTAAAATTCTCAATCAGATTTGGATTCGAACTAGAAGAACATACAAAAATTTTACAAGAAGAATACTTGAAAAATATCAATTACGATATGTCATATAAAAGATTAAAAAAAGAACTTATTGAAACATTTAATCTCAATTCATCTGAAGCATATAAAAGATTTGTCGAACAAGGAATTTATAAACTTATCTCACCACAAGAATTTAAGTTACCAACAACAAACTTAGAAAATTTAATTAAAAAATACAAACCAGAAAATATCTGGATTATTTACGTCGGATTATTACCAGATATTTCTAATCTACCATTAACAAAAATTGAAAAAACGATAATAGATGATTACAAAAAACTAAATTTAAATGATGAATCATCTTTATTAGAAATATACAAAACTTTTAACAGTCTAAATATTGAATCTATTATAATGTATGCAACAAAAAATCTGGAATTTGTAGATTTATATTTTGAAAAACTTAAAAATATCAAACTTCATATTTCTGGAGAAGATTTGATAAATATAGGAATAAAACCATCCCAAAAATTCCAACACTGTTTTGATTATGTATTATCAAAAAAACTAGAAAATCCTGCTCTTAATAAAGAACAGGAAATTCAACTTGCTAAAGATTTTTTTAAACTATAACTTACTTTATTCCAAATCTTTTTTTTAATTTTTTTAAATTTCCATTATGAGTCTCAATTTCAATAACATTATTTACAGCTCTAATAATATCATTTGATTCAGGACCTTTTCTAAAAGCTACAGCATAAGGTTCTTTTGTATATCTTTTAGGTAAAAGAACGACACTGTCATCTTTTAATTGCATACCCAATAATATTGTATCATCTGACACTATCGCATCACCCTTACCTGATTTTAGGGCACTCAAAGCTTGAGAGTACGTTTTATAACCAACAACCTTTATACTTGGAACAGCGGTTCTAAGACTCTGCTCACTTGTTGAACCAAATATAATAATCGCAGTTTTATTACTTAGATCTTTAAGTGTTTTTATTTTACTACCTTTTTTAACTAAAATTGCTTGACCTGCCATATGATATGGATTAGAAAAATCAAGGATTTCCTGACGCTTAGGTGTAATTGACATTGTTGCAATCAACATGTCCACTTCATTAGAATATAGTTTCATCATTCTATCAGAAGTTGTAACAGGAACAAACTTAACCTTTTTATCACTTCCCAAAATTCCTCTTGCAATAGTTCTAGCTAAAGATGCATCATAACCAACATAATGACCATTATTGTCAATATATCCAAAAGGGTATGTATCCGTTTTTATACCAACAATAATTTGATCTCTTTTAATTATAGTTTCTAAATCATTCGCCAATTGTTCTTCTTGTTGTTTTTTACCACAACCTGAACAAACAATCATCATCAATATTAAAAGTGAAATTATCTTTTTAAACATATTTTATACCTCTTTTTTCATAATACCTTAATAAAAAAACAAGTCAAAACATTAAGATAGAATATATAAATCACTCAATTTGTAAATTTATTTGGAAAATAGAATAATTTAATATATTATAAAAGAGGTATGAAAACTATTGTATTAACAGGTATGATGGGTAGCGGAAAATCTACCGTCGCAAAAATTTTAGAAGAAAAATTACAAATCAAAGCTATTGATATAGATAGCTATATTGAAAAATCTCAAAATAAAACCATTTCTAAAATTTTTGAACAAGATGGAGAGGAATACTTTAGAAATCTTGAAGTTAATACAATACAAACCCTATTTAAACCTGAAAATCTCATATTTAGCCTTGGCGGTGGAGCTTTTGAAAATGAAAAAACTCGCAATTATTTATTAGAAAATTCAAACGTATTTTATCTTGAAACATCTGCCAATATCATCTTTGACAGAATAAAATCTGATACCACTCGTCCACTGCTTTGTAATAAAATGTCAATCGAAAAAATAACTGAAATAATAAATTTAAGAAAAAATAATTATCAAACTGCAAAATACAAAATAACAACCGATAAAAAAACACCGACTCAAATTGCAGAATATATCATAGGAGTAATTGGAAATGATTAATTTAGAAGTAAATATAAAAGGACAACATAAAACTTAC
>JAZLBN010000030.1:0-23190 GCA_045613725.1 Candidatus Gastranaerophilaceae bacterium | reverse complement strand
TAATCGCTCAAACAGTACTCGTTTTTGATATTGTTTCGCATAACATTTATTGTTCACTACGCAAAGGTCGAACCTAAAAGTGTAAATTGTTCAAGATTAATTACCGGCACTAAATGAAACTTTTTAGGGTTTACTGCTTATGACATATATTATGTTAGTCAATTAGGGTGAATCTGAGTGTTCCGTCATCTTTTATTTGGTCGTTCCACATTGATGCTGGCCGAACCCAAGTTTTGCCATCTTCTATTGCTTGGTATACAATCATTTCTTCTAAGTTTTCCGAATGTTTTGCTAGAGCAATAATTTTATAAATGTTTCCTTTGTAGTGTTTGTATGTTTTGCCAATTTCTATTTTTTGCATAATTTTTATCCTAATTTTAAAATAGCACTGTGCCTTTTACCTGTTCCATTTTCGTTTCTGTATGAGTAAAATAAATCATTATTATGAACGGTACAATAAGGGCATACATCTATTTTTATTATTCCAAATTCTTCAAGTTGCCGTTTATTTATCCCTTTTAAATCAACAAAAATTTCCTTGTTTTTGATTTCAAAAAGTCCGTCAAAATTAGAAACTGTTTTGGATAATTTTTCATAAACTTCTTGTCCTACATTGTAACAACAGAAACCAATTGTCGGGCCAATAAGAGCTATAATATTTTCTTTTTTCGAACCAAAATTTTCAACTAATTTTTGCGCAGTTAATGTTGCAATTTTTTGTGCTGTTCCTCGCCAACCGGCATGAGCTACTGCTCCAATATTTTGCATTTCATCATATAAAATTATAGGTGTACAATCTGCAAAATTTAAGAAAATTGCTTGATTTTTATTTGTTAAAATTAATGCATCACAATCAGGATAAGTTGTCTTTGTTTCTATTGCTACATCAATGTTTGAGCTATGTGTTTGATCTGGGAAAATGAGATTATTTTTATCTATTTTTAAATAATTTGCGATAAATTTTTTATTTTTTTTAGTACTTCCCTCGCCCACTTGTGGGAGAGGGTAAGGGTTAGGGTTATTATTTACCCCTTTATCACAAATACATAAATCCCTAGTTGTAAAAAATGCTTGTGCATCTTTTATAAAATCAGATTTTAATATTTTTTTTCCGTCAATATTTTCAAAATAAAACATAAGATAATTTTACCTAAAATTAGAAAAATATCTATTGTTTCAAAATATAAAGTTTGCTTTTAAATACCTGAAATTCAATTATAATACACAATATGAGTAGTGTTGAATATTTGATTATACAAGGGTTTTGGCATAATGTCTGAAACCCTTTATTTATACTATGTTTACATATTTTTATTAATCTTTAATTCTTTGAAATACAAGTGTAGTCAAATGTTTGGTCATTTAGTTTTTGTACAATTTTATTAAAATTTTTTGCAAAATAAAAATGTTACAAATTTTTACAATATTATTTCAAAAATAATGGGTGTACGCTTGACTACTAATATTGATGTAATATGATGGAGTAACATGCAAAAGTAAAGTTGGGTGAACTATGCCCAAAGTCTGAACATTTGATTATGAGCGGGTTTTACCAACTTTCAAAGATCCCTGAAATTGCAGTTATTTACCAAAAAAATTCCATAAAAACCATGCTCGGAATTAAAAAATGGTAGAGGGTTTACAGCCTTAAGTTAGAAAAAGAAGTTTTATAGTACGTACACCATTATTAAATGAGGTGAATTGATGTCTGAGACAAAATATGCAAAAAGAGTAACGCCAATGGGTATTCCTCATACTCGTTTGGACGATTTACCGGACCTTATTGAAGTGCAAAAAAAATCGTTTGAATGGTTCTTAAAAGAAGGTTTGAAAGAAGAATTACTTTCATTCTCTCCAATCAAAGACTATACAGGCAGATTAGAATTACACTTCTTACCAAATTATACTTTTGACAATGCAAAGTATACTGTTGAAGAAGCTAGAATCCATGACGCAACTTATGCAAAACAATTGCGCGTTATGATTAGATTAGTTAACCGTGATAGCGGTGAAATTAAAGAACAAGAAGTTTACATTGGTGATATTCCTACAATGACTGACAAAGGTACATTCATTGTAAACGGAGCAGAACGTGTAATCGTATCACAAATCGTTCGTTCTCCTGGTGTTTACTTCAAGTGTGAACCATCACCTACAGGAAAGCGTTTATATAACGCAACTATGATTCCTAACCGTGGTGCTTGGTTGAAAATTGAAACAGATTCTAATGATGTTATTCACGTTAAAATCGACAAAAACAGAAAAATCTTAGCTACAACTTTATTGAAAGCTATGGGTATCACTGTTTCTGAAATGGAATCAAAATTCACTCACTTTGAATTTTTGAAGAAAACATTAGAAAAAGATACTACAGAAACAACAGATGAAGCTTTAGTAGAATTGTACAAAAAATTAAGACCTGGTGACCCTGCGTCTCCTCAAGGTGGACGCCAAATCTTAGAATCAAGATTCTTTGATGAAAAGAAATACGATATTGGTCGTGTTGGTCGTTATAAATTAAACAAAAAATTAAACTTAAATATTCCAAACAACCAAAGAACATTAACTGTTGAAGATATTGTTTCAACAATTGAGTACTTAATCAACTTAACTTATGATGAAGGTCAATTGGATGATATCGACCACTTGGGTAACAGAAGAATTCGTTCAGTTGGTGAATTGTTACAAAACCAATTCAGAGTTGGTTTATCAAGAATCGAAAGAATCGTTAAAGAAAGAATGACTCTTCAAGATTCTGAAACACTAACACCATTGAACTTGTTGAACACTAAACCATTAGTTGCTTCATTGAAAGAATTCTTCGGTTCATCTCAATTATCACAGTTCATGGATCAAACAAACCCTCTTGCTGAATTGACACACAAACGTCGTATTTCAGCTTTAGGACCTGGTGGTCTACAAAGAGAAAGAGCAGGTTTTGCTGTTCGTGATATTCACCCTTCTCACTATGGACGTATTTGTCCTATCGAAACTCCAGAAGGCCCTAACGCAGGTTTGATTGGTTCTTTGGCTACTCACGCTAAAGTTAACGATTATGGTTTCATCGAATCTCCATTCTTTGTTGTTAAAGATGGTGTTGTAACTGATGAAGTTGTTTATATGACAGCTGATGCTGACGAAAACTTCCGTTGTGCTCCTGCTGACGTTAAGTTAACTAAAGATAGAACTTTTGTTGAAAATATGGTACCTGCTAGATACCGTTCAGAATTCATTATGACAGAAGCTTCTAAAGTTGACTATGTTGGTGTTTGCCCAATTCAGATTATTTCAGTTGCGACTTCTATGATTCCGTTCATCGAACACGACGATGCTAACCGTGCATTGATGGGTTCTAACATGCAACGTCAAGCAGTACCTCTTTTAATCACTCAAAGACCAAGAGTTGGTACAGGGCTTGAAGGCCGTGTTGCAAAAGACTCAGGTATGGTTATCGTTGCTGATGTTGACGGTACTGTAGAAAGAGTTGTTGGTGAAGAAATCGTTATTAGAGATTTACAAGGTAAACCACATATTTATACATTAATGAAATATGTTCGTTCAAACCAAGATACTTGTATTAACCAAAGACCTATTGTAAATGAAGGTGATAAAGTTAAAGCAGGTGATGTAATTGCTGATGGTGCTTCTACATGTGGTGGTGAACTTTCATTAGGTAAAAATATTTTGGTAGCATATATGCCTTGGGAAGGTTATAACTTCGAGGATGCTATCTTATTATCTGAAAGATGCGTTCACGATGATGTATTTACTTCATTACACATCGAAAAATTAGAAATCGAAGCTCGTCAAACTAAACTTGGACCAGAAGAAATTACTCGTGAAATTCCAAACGTATCAGAAGATGCATTAAGACATTTGGATGAACGTGGTATTGTTCGTATTGGTGCTAGGGTTTATGCTGATGATATTTTGGTAGGTAAAGTTACACCAAAAGGTGAATCTGAACATCCACCAGAAGAAAAATTATTAAGAGCAATCTTTGCTGAAAAAGCAAGAGATGTTAAAGATAACTCTCTAAGAGTACCTCACGGTGAAGGCGGTAGAGTACTTGACGTTAAGGTATTTGATAGAGAAAAAGGTGATGAATTACCACCTGGTGCAAATACAGTAATCAGAGTTTACATCGCTCAAAAACGTAAAGTTTCTGTTGGTGATAAACTTTCAGGACGTCACGGTAACAAAGGTATCGTATCAAGAATTCTTCCAAAAGAAGATATGCCATTCTTACCAGATGGTACTCCTGTAGATATCGTATTGAACCCACTTGGTGTACCTTCTCGTATGAACGTAGGTCAAACTTATGAATTATTATTAGGTTTGGCTGCATACTTGACAGGTGATCACTATGAAGCTCCATCATTCGATGAAATGTATGGTGAAAATCAATCAGAAATCGCTACAAAAGCTGAACTTTTAAGAGGTATTAAAGAATCAGGTTGTGATTGGGTTGGTGAAGATGGTAAAGTTCTTCTAATCGATGGTAGAACTGGTGAACCATTCGATAGACCTGTTGCTGTTGGTTTAACTTACTTCTTGAAACTTGTTCACTTAGTTGATGATAAGATTCACGCAAGAAGTACTGGTCCTTACTCACTTGTAACTCAACAACCATTGGGTGGTAAAGCTCAATTTGGTGGTCAAAGATTCGGTGAGATGGAAGTTTGGGCGTTAGAAGCATACGGTGCAGCGTATACTCTTCAAGAAATGTTAACAATCAAATCAGATGACGTTAACGGTAGAAACAGAGCTTACGAAGCAATCGTTAAAGGTGATAACATCCCAAGACCTGGTATTCCTGAATCATTCAAAGTACTTGTAAGAGAATTACAAAGTATTGGTTTAGACATAACAGTAGCTAAAAAAGACGGTCAAGAAGTAGACTTGATGACAGATATGGACGATTTGAGAAAAGCAGCTCCAAAACGTACATTGTCAGACGTTGATTCAGAGTTATTGAATATCAATTTCTTTGAAACACCAACTACTTTTGGAGATCTATAAGAATAATTGAAGTGTGAATGGCGAAAGTTCACAAAGCTTTCGCCTCACTCACTAAACGGAAAAAGGAGAACATTATAAATGTCAACAAGTATTGATTATTTCGATTATATACGAATTAGTATTGCATCTCCGGATAGAGTACTTCAATGGTCGCACGGCGAAGTTACTAAACCGGAAACAATCAACTATCGTACTTTAAAACCAGAAAGAGATGGTTTATTCTGCGAAAGAATTTTCGGGCCAACAAAAGACTGGGAATGTTATTGCGGGAAATATAAAAGAGTAAGACATAAAGGTATTATCTGTGAACGTTGTGGCGTTGAAGTTACTGATTCAAAAGTTCGTAGACACAGAATGGGTCATATTAAACTTGCAGCACCAGTTTCTCATATCTGGTTCTTAAAAGGTATCCCTTCATACTTAGGCTTACTATTAGATATGACTTTGAAAGATCTTGAGCAGGTTATCTATTTCAACAGTTATGTTGTAATCGATGGCGGCGATAGCGATTTCAAAAAACTTCAACTATTAACAGAAGAAGAATATGAAGACTTTATGGCTGAAAATGAAGAATCAACTTTAAAAGTTGGTATCGGTGCAGAAGCTATTCAAGAACTTTTAGCTGAAGTTGATATTAAAGCTTTAGCTGAAGAAATTAGAACAGAATTAGCAGGAAATGTGACTTCTGTTCAGAAAAAATCTAAATTAATTAAGAGATTAAGATTGTTAGATTCTTTAATCTCATCTGATACAAATCCTACTTGGATGATTATGGATGTACTTCCTGTAACTCCACCTGATTTAAGACCGATGGTACAATTAGATGGTGGTAGATTCGCAACATCTGACTTAAACGACTTGTATAGACGTGTTATCAACAGAAACAATCGTTTACAAAGATTGTTGGAAATGGGTGCTCCTGAAATCATCGTAAGAAATGAAAAAAGAATGTTACAAGAAGCAGTTGACGCGTTAATTGATAACGGTCGTCGTGGACGTACTGTTGTTGGTCCTAACAACAGAGCGTTAAAATCATTATCTAATATTATTGAAGGTAAACAAGGTCGTTTCCGTCAAAACTTATTAGGTAAACGTGTTGACTACTCTGGTCGTTCAGTAATCGTTGTAGGTCCAACTCTTCAATTGAACCAATGTGGTTTGCCAAAAGAAATGGCAATCGAATTGTTCAAACCGTTTGTTGTTAATAAACTTATCGAAAGAGGATATGTTCAAAACATCAAATCAGCTAAGAAGAAAATTGAAAGATCTGAAAATATCGTTTGGGATATCTTAGAAGAAGTAATTGATGGACACCCAGTTATGTTAAACCGTGCTCCAACCCTTCACAGATTAGGTATCCAAGCTTTCGAACCAAAATTGGTAGAAGGTCGTGCAATCCAACTTCACCCATTAGCTTGTACTGCGTTCAATGCTGACTTTGACGGTGACCAAATGGCTGTTCACGTACCACTTTCAATCGAAGCTCAAGCTGAAGCTAGAATGTTGATGTTAGCTACTAACAACTTGTTAGCACCAGCAAATGGTAAACCTATTGTTACTCCATCTCAAGATATGGTATTAGGTATGCACTACTTAACTATTATCAAAGATGCAGATCAAGAAGTTAAAGGTTATTTCTATAACTTCCAAGATGCTATTTCAGCTCTTGAAGTTGGTGTAATCAAACTTCACGACAAGATTATCGTTAGAGATGAAAAAGGCAATAGATTAGAAACAACTGTTGGTAGAATTATCTTCAACGAAGAAGTTAGAAAAGCACTTGTGTAAGTGTAAAATCAGTGTAAATTAACTAATTGAAGGAAAATTAGAATGGAAAGAACATATACAAATACTAAAAAAACACCTGATTTCATCAATGAACCAATGAACAAAGGTTCTTTGAGAAAATTATTAGGTCAAATGTATTTGGAATACGGTGGAGCAAAAGCTGCGGCTTTAGCTAACGCATTGAAAGATCTAGGTTACAGATATGCAACCGTTTCCGGTACAACAATTTCAATTGCTGACTTATCAGTTCCATCAGTTAAAAAGGAATTGTTAGAATCTGCAGAAAAAGAAATTGAAAAATCAACAAGCAGATACTTAAAAGGTGAAATTACCGAAGTAGAAAGATATACAAAGGTTATCGATACTTGGTCTGAAACAACAGCTAAATTGACAGAACAAGTAGTTTCTAACTTCGATAAATTAAACCCTGTTTATATGATGGCTTTCTCAGGTGCTCGTGGTAACTTATCACAAGTATCTCAGTTGGTTGGTATGAGAGGTTTGATGGCAGATGCGCAAGGTCAAATCATCGACTTACCTATTAAATCAAACTTTAAAGAAGGTCTTTCAGTTACTGAATACATTATTTCATCATACGGTGCTCGTAAAGGTCTTGTAGATACAGCGTTAAAAACAGCTGACTCAGGATATTTAACAAGACGTTTGGTTGATGTTGCTCAAGATGTTATCATTAGAGCAGAAGATTGTGGTACTGAAAAATATATCGTTATGCAATCAATTACAGATGGTGATGCAGTAATTGTTCCATTAATCGATAGATTATTAGGTAGAACTGTTGCTCAAGATATCGTTGATGCTGAAGGTAATGTATTAGTTACTAACGGTACTACAATAGACAGAGACGATATTAAGAAAATCTCAAAATTAGACTTAACAGAACTAAAAGTTCGTTCAGGTTTAACTTGTGGATTGGAATATGGTGTTTGTCAAAAATGTTATGGTTGGGCATTAACTACTCAAAAAGCAGTTGATGTAGGTGAAGCAATCGGTATTATCGCCGCTCAATCAATTGGTGAACCTGGTACACAGTTAACAATGAGAACCTTCCACACAGGTGGTGCGGTTGGTGTTAAAGAAGCTAAAAAAGAAATCTTAGCTCGTGAAGCTGGTACTGTTGTTTCAAAAATCAAAGCAAGAGAATTAAGAACTCGTCACGGTGATATCGTTCAAGTTTCTATGTATGAAGCTGATATTGAAGTTAAAGGCGAAAAAAGATCAGTTAAATACCATATTCCAGCAGGTGCTACATTATTCATCACTGATGGAATGGAAGTAGAAAAAGGTTTCAAACTTGCTGAACATGCTCCATCATCTCAAGGTGATAGCTCTCGTTTGACTGAGAAAGCTACAAAAGATATTACAACTGATATTTCAGGTGAAGTTGTATTCGAAGACTTCAAAGCTGATGAAAAGAAAGATAGACAAGGTAACGTATCAAGAACTACTAACAAACAAGGTATTGTTTGGGTATTAGGCGGAGATGTTTACACTCTTCCTGGTGGTTCAAAAGTTCTTGTTAAAGACGGCCAAAAAATCACTGAAGGTGAAAAACTTGCTGAAACTTTAACAATTTCTGAACACGGTGGTGAAGTTAGAGTTGGTGAAGATTTAGTTGTTGAAGAAGCTAAATTTGATGGTAAAAAGATTAAGAAAATTGTTTCTGGTAAAGAATTAACAATTGTAATTGCATCTTTACAACCAGAAAACGCTTCATTCGAGCAAACTAAAAAAGAACAACTTTGGACTGTTGATAAAACAGGTGAAAAATATATCGTAAAAGCACCTATTGATACAACTGTTGAAAATGGTATGATTATCGCTGAGTTAATCGATGATGAATGTGCCGTAACTTCTTCAGGTGAAATCAGATATGTTGATGTTGAAGTTGATGAAAACCAAATCATTACTAAACCTGGTAAAGTTGTATTTATTCCTGAAGAAATTCACCAAATTAATAAAGATGCAACATTAAAAATGGTAGAAAATGGTGCAACTGTTACAGCTGGTACTGAAGTTGTAAAAGATGTATATTGTCACATTGATGGTGTTGTTGAATTCAAAGAATACAACGATGTAATTCACGAAATTACAATTAGACCTGGTGAAGTTCACTCTTTATCAAGTATTTCTGAATTGAAAGTTGATGAAGGCGAAGTGATTAAAAAAGGTACAGTAATTGCTGAAGGAATCAAAGCAAAAGAAACTTCTATTGTTACTATAATGGATTCTTCAGTTGATGATTTAGCTCTTGATGATTTAGATGAAGAGTTAGATACAACATTATCATTAGATGATGATTCTATCGCAAATCAACCTATTCAAATCTTGGTTAGACCAGTTCAAGTATTAGAAGTTAATCAGAAAGATGTATCAATCCAATTCAATACAACTGATGAATTAATTGATATTATCCCTGTTACACAACTTCAATACAAAGATGGTGCAAGAGTTAGAAACGTTGATGGTGCTACAATTACAAGAACAAGTTTAGTTCTTCAAATGCAAGGTTATTTATCACACCTTAAAGGTATGGTAGAACTTGATGGACAAGGTTCATTAAGAATCGTTGTATTAGAAAACTTAATTGTTCGTCGTGAAATGGAAGGATCATCTAAATCATCTTCATTCCAAACTGAATTATTGGTGAAAGATGGTGAAACAATTGCTCCAAAAACACCTGTTGCTAAAACTCAAGTATTAGCAATGCATGATGCAGTTGCTTCAATTAAAAATGAAGAAGAAGATGCAAGAAGACTTTTATTAATTTCTGAATCTTCTGAAACTGTAGTTGATGTAAAAGGTAAAGCTGTTGTTAAGAAAGGTGACTTCATTAAAGCTGATAAAGTATTAGCTGAAAGTGGTGAAATTGCTCCTGTTTCAGGTGTAGTTACTGCTGTTAATAAAGGTTCTATTTCAATCAGAAATGGACGTCCATACTTAATCAGCCCAGGTACAATGTTACAAATCGACTCAGGAGCTTTGGTTCTTAGAGGTGATTTACTTGCAACATTAGTATTTGAAAGAGAAAAGACAGGCGATATCGTTCAAGGTCTTCCGAAAGTAGAAGAGTTGCTAGAAGGTAGAAAACCAAAAGATTGTGCTATTTTGGCAGAATACGATGGTACTGCAAAAATTGAAATTGATGATGATGGTCTACCAAGATTATTCTTGACAGATGCAGACGGTTCATCAGTTGAAATTAAGTATACAATTGACTCTAATGTAATTGTTTCAAATGGACAAAAAATTACAAAAGGTCAACCTTTAACTTCAGGTCCAATGAACCCACACGATGTTATGAGATTATGTGGTCCTGAAGCAGCTCAACAATACTTGGTAGACGAAGTACAACGTGTATACCGTTCACAAGGTGTTGAAATCGCTGATAAACACATCGAAATTATCGTTCGTCAAATGACTAAGAAAGTTAAGGTTGTTGATGCTGGTGATACAAACTTATTACCAGGTGAATTGATTGAAATGCAAACTTATGAAAAAGAAAACAAAGAAGCTATTGATGCTGGAAAAGCTCCTGCAACTTGTGAATACATGTTGTTAGGTATCACAAAAGCTTCATTGAACACTGAAAGTTTCATTTCAGCAGCTTCATTCCAAGAAACAACAAGAATCTTAACTGAAGCAGCAGTTGATGGTAAAAAAGACTTGTTAAGAGGCTTGAAAGAAAACGTAATTATTGGTCGTTTAATTCCAGCTGGTACAGGTTTCCATCATCTTATCAATGCTGATGAAGAACGTGATAGAGAAGAAAGAAAACGTGCAGTTGCTCAAAGAAATCAAGCAAGAAAACCTTCTGCTATTCTAGAAGAAATTGAAGGTATGTTCGGTGCTCCTGATTTTACTTTGGATGATGAAGAATAATTTTCTTGATTCGATAATTAGTTTAAAGACCCCTAGAATTTAGGGGTCTTTAATTTTTGTAAACTATTTCATTTTCATGTAGCAAAATTTTTCAATTTTACGTTTTAATGCAAGCACAGGTTACAAAACTTTTTGTAGAAAGGTAGAAGAATGATAGAAGGAATCAACAGTTACGGCGTTTACACAGTACCTCAAGAAGGTAGAGCAAAAAAACATCTTGCAAATGCGACAATGGCAACTGCAGGTTTAGCTACAACAGCAGGGTTTGCATACGGTGGTCTAAAAGCTATGGGTGATCCGGCAAGATATAAAATTGGTAAAACATTAAGAAAAATCTATGAATCTGTGGGGGAAAAGATTTTCAAAGGTAAAATTGGTGAAATCTTCAAAAGATATGAAATGCGTCCAGGACGTAAACTTGAAGATGTAATGAAATATGCAAAAGCAAATAAAGGTGTTGCAGCATTAGTTGCATCAGCTGTATTCGCTGGTATTGGTATTCTTGCAACTGCACTTTATAAAGCTGGTAAAATTAATGCAGAACAAACAGTTGTAGTTACTGAAGACTAATCAGAATTTTAAATAGGATATATAAACAACGAGGGTTGGGAATTTTCCCAGCCCTCGTTTCTTTAATTTATAATTAAAACTATATATTCATTGCTCTTAGAATATCATTTAACTCTGAAGATGTCTTTTTAACTTCAGCGTTACCATACTTAATAGCATTATCAGGATCTTTTAAACCGTTTCCTGTTAGGATACAAACTATTTTTGTCCCTGATTTAATTTGGTCTTTAACTTTGATTAAGCCTGCAACTGAAGCTGCTGATGCGGGTTCTGCTAGAACCCCTTCAGTTGATGCGATAAGTTTGTATGCTGCAACAATTTCATCATCGGTTACAGAGTTGATCATACCGTTACTTTCATCTCGAGCTGCTTCTGCTTGTTTCCAGCTTGCAGGATTTCCAATGCGGATTGCTGTAGCTAGAGTTTCTGGATACATAATTCTTTCGCCTTTAACAATAGCTGCTGCACCTTCTGCTTCAAACCCCATCATTTTTGGTAGGTTTTGAACTTTGCCCAAATTGAACCATTCTTTATAACCTTTCCAGTATGCAGTAATGTTACCAGCGTTACCAACTGGTATAAAGTGATAGTCTGGAGCTTGACCTAATGCTTCGATAATTTCAAATGCGCCAGTTTTTTGACCTTCAATTCGGTATGGGTTAACTGAGTTAACAAGAGTGATTGGATGTTTTTCAGAAATTTCTCGAACCATTTCAAGTGCTTTATCAAAGTTTCCTTGAATTGCAATAATTTCTGCTCCGTACATCATAGCTTGAGAAAGTTTACCTAGTGCAATGTAGCCATCTGGAATTAAAACATAAGTTTTTAAACCAGCTTTAGCACCGTAAGCCGCAGCTGATGCTGATGTGTTACCGGTTGATGCGCAAATAATTGCACCTGAACCAGCTTCTTTTGCTTTAGTTACAGCCATTGTCATACCACGGTCTTTGAAACTTCCTGTAGGGTTGCAACCCTCAAATTTCAAATAAATTTCTGCGTCTACCCCAATTTTTTTAGCTAAGTTATCAGCCTTGATAAGTGGTGTGTTACCTTCATTAAGAGTAACAATTGGAGTTGAATCTGTTACTGGTAAAAATTCTGCGTATTTGTTAATTAATCCTTGATAGTACATAATTTATTTCCTTTTAAAGTCTAATTTTAACATCTATTTTATCTTGTGTTGTTGGCAGAAGCTGGTTTAGTTTTTCTGAGACTTGAGTTGCCCTGCCCGAGCTATCACTGCTTGATGCTCCCATAAACCTATATGGTTTTCCATATTTTGGGATTGCATATACGGTTTCCCTTTTTCTATTAAGTTTCCCTCCCTCAAATCTAGAGTAGTATTCACGAGTTTCGAATCTTTCTATTTGGTTAATTTTTACTTTCTTTTTATATATGGGAACGTCAAACATATTCTTATTGGAAACTTCGCAAATTTGAGGATTACAAGTAAATGTACTTTCATTTGTTTGTACGAATAGTACGGTAATAAAAATACCAACTACGCACCAAAAACGTTTTATTTGATCATCATCGAAAAAGTATCCCATAACTTACCTTTCTAATACCTAACCTTTATATTAACGGGTTGTTGTTTAAGTGCATTGTTTAATTCTCTAACTTTAGATTCAGCAATCGTTCTCGATTTTCCTGAATTTTTAAAAAATAATTTTGTTTCTCCTGTTTTAGTTTTAACAAAAATATAGTAATTATTACGTTTATTCTTTTTTTTCCAAAACGCATAGCCATTTAGAGTGTAAAAATTTTCAATTTCTGAAATTTTAACATCTTCCTTTTGTAGGATTCTTCCAGCTAATGTTTTTAGTAACACTTCGCATTTTGAGTTGTTGCATTCAAAGATTGAATGACTTGGCATTATTAGCGGATATATAATAAAACCAATTATTAACAATACTATTGTTTTTAATTTTTTAGAATCCAATTTATTCTCCTACATTTGTACTCGAATTAAGCTATTAACTTTTGTGATTGCAGGGTCATTGTTGAAGATTTCAATAACATTTTGCATATCTTTTTCTCTACAAAGTTCTGTAATAACCGTAATTTTTGCTGCATTTCCTTCAGAAACTTCTTTTTGAACGATACTTGCTAAGCTGATATTGTTTTCTTCACAAGCTTTACCAATTCTACCGATTACTCCTTTACTGTTTTGTGCAGTAATTGATAGATAGTATTTGTTTTCAGTTTCTGAAACATCCATCATTTCAGCATTTTCATCGTGGTGGCATCTCATCATAGGTAAAATGTAATCAGTTTTACCTAATTCGGCAGCTATAGCTAAAATATCACCTACAACAGAACTTGCAGTTGGAAATTCTCCAGCCCCTGGTCCTGATAGAGTAACATCTCCTACTGGGTGTCCAGTTAAGCTTACTGCGTTTGTTACATAATCAATATGAGCTAAAGTCTTTGATTTTGATACCAACATTGGGTGAACTCTAACATCAGCCTTTCCGTCTTCATTTAATTCTGCTGATGCAATAAGTTTGATTTTATAACCCATTTCATTTGCAGCTTGCATATCATCAGGGCTAATTTTTGTAATACCTTCACGGTAAACTTTATCGATTTTAATTCTTTTTCCAAATGCAATTGTTGCGAGAGTTGTGATTTTGTAAGCTGCATCAAAGCCTTCAACGTCACCTGTTGGATCTGCTTCTGCGTATCCCAATTCTTGGGCTTCTTTTAGAACATCTTCATATGATGCACCTTGAACATCCATTTTTGTAAGAATGTAATTTGTTGTACCATTCAAAATTGCTTTAATTTTGTTGATTTTATTACCTGCCAAAATTGTTTTAATAGGCATAATTAGTGGAATGCCACCAGCAATTGCTGCTTCATATAATACAACTTTGTTGTTTTCTTCTGCAAAGCTAAATAGTTCTTCGCCGTATTTTGCAAGAAGTTCTTTGTTAGCGGTAACAATATGTTTCCCATTTTTGATTGCAGTTTTAATTAAATCAAAAGCAGGTTCAACTCCACCTACTAATTCTGCAATAATGTCAATTTCAGGGTCATTAACGACTTCGTATGGATTGTCGGTAATGATACTCTCATCTAAATTTTCAATGTTTCTTTTTTTGTTCTTGTTGCGTACTGCAATTTTTGTAATTTCTACATTTTTAAAATTTTGAAGGGTTTTGAATACTCCACTTCCAACTGTACCCAACCCTATAAGCCCGATTTTAATTTTCTTTTCCATAATGTAGTTAGTATAGCATAAATATCTTTGTAGGTTAAGTATTTTTAACATGTGGCTTGCAAAAATGTATTTTTGGGGTAAAATTTAGTTATCTGAGTAAAAAACTAGCTAGAAAAGGAAATAAAATCATGGCAAAACATTGTGAAATTTGTGGAAAAGCTCCAATTAAAGCAGCTAAATTGACTTTCTCTCACAAACAAATTGTACACACTCAAGAACCTAATTTACAATCAGTAAAAGCTGTTGTGAACGGTGCTACTAAAAGAATTAAAGTATGTACTTCTTGTTTAAAAGCAGGTAAAGTTCAAAAAGCTATATAATTGGCGAATTCGATAAAATTATAAAAAGAGAATCCGAAAGGGTTCTCTTTTTATGTGCATGGAATTATTTTTATTGGTTTAGCAGGTTGAGATTTTCTAGGTTGTCTCTTACCTTTGTTTTTATTAAATTTTTTGGGTTTAGCTGGTTTAGCTTTACGAGCATTGCAAGGTGATTTAGGATCATCTTTACATTTTGTCGGTGTTGGTTTTATTTTTGGTTTAGTTTTAGGTTTAGGTTGTTCGTATATTTTTAATCCTGTAATTGATGGCGTTTTTTGTATAGGAGGATTATTGTTTTTTTTATCATTGTTATTAATTTCTTGTTTCTTCTGCGGAGTTTTTTTGTTTTCTGGTGGGGTAATTTTTTTATTGTTTTTAGGTTGTTCTTTTTTTGTTTTTGGTGGAGTTTGTTTTCTAGTTACCATAACCGTATCTTCTGGAATCTCTGGTATTCCCAGTTCAGCTTGAACAATTGAGCTTCCTAAAGCTACTGTTAGAAATATTAGTAAAATCCTTTTCATATTTTTATTATATCTTATTTAGGTAAAAATTTCATTAAATATTGCTTTTAAATTTTACCTTTACATTTCTTTAACTTTATGAAATTTTGTTTGCCTGTTTTTTATGAATGTAATAGAATAATGTTGGGAATGTTTTTAAGGGATAGATAAGAATGATAAAAGACAGATTAAATGAGAGAACTTTGACACCTCAAGAGGTTAGATCTATATTGAAAGCTGACAATAAAGAGATTGTTGATTTATGCAAAAAAGCATCAATTAGACCAAGAAAAAATGCAAAAGGACATACATATTTTTCTTATGATGAGGTGAAAAATTTGAGAAAAGTTCAAGCGCAAGTTAAAGGTGTTGTTACAAATCCTATTGCAGCTAGAGTTCCTGCTATGGCTGGTGCTTCTGGTGCAGGTAGTAATAGTGCTGCCGTTAGAAGTATTTTGACAACTTTACAAGATTTAGAAGTTAAACTAAGCAACAAAATTGCCAAAGTTATTGATGAAAAACTAGAAGGCATGGATGATGTTGTAGTTGAATTGATTCGTTGTAAGACTGATAATGAAACTTTGAAACAAAAAATCGTTGATTTAAATAAAGAAGTTTATCAGTTGAAAAATGAACTTAATAGCTATAAACCTGTTGCTTTAGGTTTTTATAAGAAAAAAGAAGTATATATTTGGGAATAATTTTCTCAATTTTGATTTAATTTAAGAAAAGAGGATTACGATGGCAGGTAAAGATTCACCGGCTTTAAATATTAGCGAGGAAAGAAGTAAAGCGCTAAAATTGGCTATTGAAAAAATTGAAAAAGATTTTGGTAAAGGTTCAATAATGAAGTTGGGTGACAAAACCACCGTTAATGTTGATGCTATCCCTACAGGTGCATTATCGTTAGATGTTGCACTTGGAATTGGTGGTATTCCTCGTGGTCGTATTATTGAAATTTATGGCCCTGAATCTTCAGGTAAAACAACTTTGGCTCAACACATAGTAGCTGAATGTCAGAAAAAAGGTGGTATTGCTGCATTCGTTGATGCAGAGCATGCTCTTGATCCTGAATATGCCAGAAATCTAGGTGTTCAAATTGATGATTTATTAATTTCTCAACCAGATACAGGTGAACAAGCACTTGATATTACTGAAGAACTTGTTCGTTCTGGTGCTGTCGATATTGTTGTAGTGGATTCAGTTGCAGCCCTTGTTCCAAAAGCTGAGATTGAAGGTTCTATGGAAGATCAGCAAATGGGATTACAAGCTCGTTTGATGTCTAAAGCTTTAAGAAAATTGACAGGTATCATTGGTAAAACAAATACTACAGTTATTTTTATTAATCAATTAAGAATGAAAATTGGTGTTATGTACGGTAATCCAGAAACAACAACTGGTGGTAACGCTTTGAAATATTATGCTTCAGTTCGCATGGAAATTAAACGTACAGAAACTCTAAAAGGTGATGAAGGTGAAATTGGTAATCATGTTAGAGTTAGAGTTTTGAAAAATAAAGTTGCACCTCCATTTAGAACTGCTGAGTTTGATATTATTTTTGGACAAGGTATTTCTAAAGTTGGTAATATCTTGGATGTGGCTGTAAACCTTGATATTGTTAAAAAAGCAGGTGCTTGGTTCAGTTACAATGACGAAAAACTTGGACAAGGTAGAGAAAAAGCTAAAGAATTTTTAGAACAAAATCCTGATATTTTAGCTGAAGTAGAAGGACTTGTTAGAGAAAAATTGGCTCAGTAATTTCAAACAAAATATATTTAAAAGGCTCCTGATTATCAGGAGTTTTTTTTGTTAAAAAATTTTAATTATACTAGCAAGTTATTTTTTGTTTAGGTTTATAATAGAATAATCAAAATATAGGAGGCATTTATGCAAGTTAATTCAATTAGAAATTGTAATGTTTCTAACTTAAATAAGTTAAATAACATTGGTACCGCAGATGTAAATAATTTGGCGGATGTTACCTTTGTTGGTCAGAAAAAAGATAGTAAGGCAATGAAAGCTGCCAGAGATTTGGCGATTGCATCAATGTTTTTAGTGCCTGTTGCAACAACAACTCTTACAAGTTGTGATAAAGATTATTATGGTTATGCGCATGCTGAAGCATATGCATATGCAGGTCTTGGTAGTTACGTAGATACAACCATTTGTAATCATCCAACTGATACTATTGAAAAATGGTGGTATGCTTGGGATAGACCTCAACCATTGGATACTTTAAATAATAATTTCAATAATTGGGGTGTAGATGGTGCACCTCCAAATTGGAGAGATTCTTTATCAAACAGAAATATAATTCGCTATGAAGGTACTCGTGAATGGGAATATGGTACAAAAGAAATTGGTGATATTAATGTTTTAGAATCATCTAAAAAAATTCTGGTTTATGATACAGAAATTTTAGATTACAAAGGTAATCACGAAGCATATGGTAAACGAGTTTTTAGAATCCCTTCAAGTAATTTTACTATTACAACAAAAGATGGTGATACCTTACGCTCTCCAAAGGGTTTGTTTGTAGAAGAGTATGAAAATGAATTTGACGAAAAGAATGGTTCAATTTTGGATTGCAAACTTAAATCAAGAACATTTGTTCAAACAAATGGTGATACTTTAAATGTTGCAAAAAGAAAAGGAACATTAGAATTTGTTGAAACAGGAAAAGTTGCTAAAGGTTATTTAGGAGCTGGTTCAATTCTTTTACAGAACTTGATTGGACAATATTCAACAGATGATCATTATGTAGATTTTCATGTTGAGGCTGTTGAAGATAATAAATTAAGAGCAATGTATGTTTATGCAATGGATCAAAAAGAATATTAATAAAATTTAGGCAATAATTAATTAAACTCGAGATGAAGAAAGACCTCTTTTACAAGGGGTCTTTTTAAATTCTCAGTTAATACATAATAATTATTATGTTTATAGATGTAAATGTGAATTTATGATTTCTAAAATGATATTAAGGCGTTCAGGATTGTTTATATGCCACCAACCAATTAGGGCTTCAAATGCTGTTGCTTGGCGGTATTCTGTTTGCATGTTGCGTCTGCCAACAGGTATAGGAAGATTTCTTGCACGACGTGTTATGTCGAGTTCTTCTTCCGTTAATTTAGGTTCTAATAAATGTAATAGTTCACATTGATATGATGTTTTTACCATATTTGTTGTGATTTGATGAAGTTTTTTAGCATTATTAGTTGCTTTAACTGTTTTTTCTCGTATGTATAATTCCCAAACAGCATCGCCTAAATATGCATAATTTCTTAAATTCATTTCTTCCATATTTTGATTTTACTACAAAAATTTTTCAGCTAAAAAGAGGATTTAATTTATTTTAGTGTAGTTTATTATGAAAAGACTGTTGGGAGATTTTATGAAAAAAATTATAGTTATATTAGGTACATTGTTATTTATAAATATGCTAGTTATGTCTTTAAGTAAGGCTTTTGCATATGTTAATGACAACAATTTTATGATAAGTATTTCAAACGGATTAATAATTAAATAATTTTGAGAAATATTGGGAAATAAAAGCGACCGCTCAATTTTGGCGGTCGCTTTTTTATATTTAGTAGCTTACTATATATTTGCTAACTTTTTATAGAAATCATTTGCTTGTTCAAATTTATATGCAAAGTTAAGCAATTTAGTTTCTTGAAGTTGTGGTGCAAGTATTTGTAAACCGATTGGCATACCAGAATTATCAAAACCTGCAGGAATACTAATACCAGGAAGTCCCGCTAAATTACAACTAATTGTTGCAATATCAGTCAAATACATTGCTAATGGGTCAGATGATTTTGCACCTAATTCAAAAGCTGTGTTAGGACAAGTTGGTGAAATTAATACATCAACTTTTTTGAATGCTTCAATAAATTCTTCTGTTACTAATGCTCTTAATTGTTGAGCTTTTTTGTAATATGCATCATAGTAACCTGAAGATAGTGCGTATGTTCCAAGCATTATACGACGTTTAACTTCTGGGCCAAAACCTTCAGCTCTTGATTTTGTGTACATCTCCATCAAGTTTTCAGGATTTGATGTTCTGTAACCGTATTTAACACCGTCAAATCTAGCTAAGTTTGATGAACATTCAGCTGTTGCTAAAATGTAGTAAATACCGATTGAATATTTTAATTTATCCAATGAAATTTCAACGATTTCGCAACCTAATTTTTTATAAGTTTCAATAGCGTTTTGTAATGCTTGTTGAACTTCTGGAGCTAAACCTTCAGACATAAGTTCTTTAATTACACCGACTTTTTTACCTCTGATGTCATCATTTAAATTTTGTGCATAGTGTTCAACAGGTAAATTTAGTGAAGTTGAATCTTTTTCATCATAACCAGAGATAACTTCAAGTAAATTAGCTGCATCTTCAACAGTTCTTGCAAATGGGCCGATTTGATCAAGAGATGATGCGAATGCAATCAAACCATAACGAGAAACTCTGCCATAAGTAGGTTTCATACCAACAATACCGCAAAAACTTGCAGGTAAGCGGATTGAGCCCCCTGTATCAGAACCTAGTGCTAATGTTGATTCACAAGATGCAACAGCAGCAGCTGAACCACCTGAAGAACCACCAGGAACTTTGTTTAAATCCCAAGGGTTGTGAACTTTATTAAATGCTGAGTTTTCGTTTGATGAACCCATTGCAAATTCGTCTAAGTTTGCTTTACCAACAATTGGGACTAAGTTATTTAATAATTTATCTGTAACTGTCGCATTATATGGAGAAACAAAATTTTCTAATATTTTACTTGATGCAGTTGTTTTGGATCCAATCAAGTTCATGTTATCTTTTAGAGCAAGAGGAATACCTGCTAAAAGTGGTAAATCTTCTCCTTTTGCAATTTTTTCATCAACTTTTTTTGCTGTTTCAAATGCTGTATCTTCAGTCAACGAGTTAAAGGCACCTAATTTACCTTCCAAAGAGTTTATTCTTTCAAATGTCGCTTGAGTCAATTCTACAGCTGAAACTTCTTTGTTTTTCAAAGCTTTACTTTGCTCTGTTGCGGATTTTTTTAATAGCTCGTTCATAATATCTCCTTAAAGCTAATCTTCTGAAATAATTGTATGACAAACATGGTCTACAATCAAGCGAACGAATTGTTTTATGGAATCTGTTATAATTTTTTCCCTAATGTCTTACTGATTTTTGAGTGAATAATATTTGCTTGGTTAAGATATTCTGTAAGTTTTTCATAATTTTGAACTTTTTCACCATATGGAATATTTATATCAATCAATTCATCAACGCTTTTACTTATTTCTGATAATTGTTCAAGTGAATCAGATAATGTTACAGCAGAATTTATTTTTTTTGAAATACGTGCTAATAGTTGACGGGAAATAAAATCCTGTATTTTATACACTACAGGCATTTTTTCTTTAAGTAAACTATGTTGTGTGTGAGTTCTTTTTTCACCTAAAACTCTGTCACCGTATAATTGTTGTTTCCTCAAAGTTTCAAGTTCTTGTGTTAGTCGCTGACGTTTGGCTTTAAGGCTTAGAGCTTCATTTTGAGTTCCGTAATTGTCTGCAGCTTTAATTTTTGAATCAATATCTTTTAATGCGGATTCTTTTTCTTTGATTCGGTATTCAATACTTAGTTCTTCAGTTTCTTGTTCATCAAACTTTGTATTATTTAAGATAGTTGAATCATATCCGTTTAGACGTTTAACTGGATTTGTAGGGCTTTGTATTGATGGTTTTGGAGCTTTGCTTGGATCAAAATTAGAATCAAAAGGATTCACAGCCGAAAAGTTATATTTTTGGCTGAATATATTTGATCCTATTTTATTTTTGTTTCCACTACCATCCATACCTATATTTTAAAACAGAAAAATATATTTTTTGACCATTAAAAGTATGATTTTTAAGATATTGTATAAACTTTTTTATAGTATAACCAAGTTCCCCAAATTGTAAGAACAATATTTGGTAACCAAGCTGCAATGAATGGTGCGATTGAGCCAGCGTCTCCAAAAGATAAAGAAAGTGCTCTTACAAGGTAGTATGCAAAAATAATTAAAATACTAAATAAAAATCCTCTGTTGTACTTAACTCTAGGTGGTGTAATCGCAAGAGGTACACCAAGCAATACAAATACTAAAGTTGTTATAGGTAGTGCTATTTTATCAAATAATTCTATAGAATATACTCGTTTTGCTTTTTCAGAAAGTTCCGGTGTTGAAAGATATTTGAATAATGTAGCAAAGTTCATTTCTTTTTCAAGATTTTTATTTTCTTCTTTTGATAAGTCAATGCCGAATTGGACTAAAGAAGTGTCAAATAAAGTTGTATTCAATACTTGTCCATTGTCTGCAATTGTGTATGCTGCACCTTTTTCAAATTCCCAACCTTTTGGAGAGGTTTTGCCTTCTCTTGCTTGTAAAATTTGTATTGTTCCGTCTTTAGAATTATCAAGAACCGTTACATTATGAAGTGTTTCTTTTTCGCATGAACCAACATAGAATAACCTTTTTAAATGTCCGCCAGACGCAATTTCCTTGAATACAAAATTCTTTTTACCGTCCGGAACATTTTTTTGTTTTAGCGCCCAAAGTGCTAAAGTTTTTGATTGTTTATTCATTATTGGAACGATTGTTTCATTGATGAAGAAGCTTGATAAAGCCATTAGTATCGCAAAAATAAATATAGGTTTTGCAATTCTGTTCAATCCTATTCCACAAGCTCTCATTACTGTGATTTCAGAGGATAAGCTGAGTCTATTTAGTGTCATAACTGTTGATAATAAAACTCCCATAGGTATTGTCATTACAATAACTGCAGGTAAGTTAAGTAAAATCATAATAAATGCAATTTTAAATGGGATTCCAAATTTTGCAATTTGTTTGATTAAAGTTATAAAAGTATCTGATGCAAAAATAATCGTTGTGAAGATAAATACACCCATTAAAAACATTTCTATAACTTGTTTTAAGATATATTTATCAAGAATTTTTGCGTTATTATATCTCTCTTTAATATTCTCTTTTAATGCCTTGAACATAGTTTAATTCTAATCTAAAAAAAAGTTTTAATCAAATACTAATTTGATTCTTTTAAAATCATAATAGTTTGTTCGATTTCGGCTTTTAAGTAGTTAAGTTGTTCTGATATATTGTTTGGGTTATATATATAACCTGCACTACCGTACGCTAAATATGGATTGTATTTTTCTGCTTCATTTCTTAAAAGTGCAATAGATTTTGCATGTAAACTTAGTTCCATTAGCCTTTTAAAAGATAAAAATTGGCTCTCTGGTCTTTTTTCATATTTTTCTTTTAGGTATTCTGTACTTTTATTGAAATAATAAACTTTTGCATTGAAAACTTGTACATTACTGTTATTTTCAATCATATCGTAAATACTTTCTAACATTGGGATAAATTCATTTATATCATTTACATATTGAGATGTTTTTTCGCTTTTTAAAATAATGTTTACAAAAGTTGGATTATCTCGTGGGACTGGTTTAATTTCATTCTCAGAATTAAAGTTTTTAGCAGGGTTCATTTCTGGAGTATTTTTAGAAGGTTTTTGAGATTGGTAGCTTCTTGTTAAATCAGGTAATGTTCCCATGTATCCACGTCCAGAGAAACTTTCAGGTCTTTCTGATGCAAAAATTGTATCACTAGATATGGTAAATAGTGATAGAATTAGTAAAATCCAGAAATGTGCATACTTTCTCATACTATAATTATAATAATCAATAATAAAAAATCATCGTATAAATACTTTATTTTTGGTTTTTGTTTGTTATTTGACAAGGTAGTGGATTCCCAAAATATTGTAATTTTGGATTTGATTTGTAATAATTTTTTTTATGTTTTTT
>JAZLBN010000029.1:0-8378 GCA_045613725.1 Candidatus Gastranaerophilaceae bacterium | reverse complement strand
GTTATTTCAAATATCAAGATAAAATCACAAAGAGGAGAAACTTTAACTGAGGCAGAACAAAAGATTCTTGATATTCATTCTGCACAAAAAGAAGCCGTTAAGACAAAAGAAAAAGCTAAATTCGATCCAGTAGTTTCTCCTGAATTATTTATTGATAAATCCTTTAAAAAGAAGAGTCAGGAAGAAAAACTAGAATATGTATTAGATGAATTTTTAACAAAAAATGATCCAGAGTATTCAAAAATAACAGATAAAAGACAAAAACAAGAATATTTGTATTCTAAAATGGGATCATTGATTGCGTATGTTGAGAAAACTGAAACTGAGCAGGTGGAAAATGCTTCTGATGCTAAAATTCGTACAGCAAGATTTTCAAAATGTATATCTGCAATACAAATAGCGCAAAACAAAGGTGTATCAATTGACGAAGTAATTAACACAGACCCAAAAGTGTTTATAAAAGAATCTAATAAGGTTCAAAATGATTTGATTGCATCTGTATCTCATTTTATAAAAACATCTCCAGAATATAAGGATATGTCTTCAAAGGATCAAGTTGATATTTTAATTGATGCGATGTTGACATTCAACGGTGATGAAAAATATTTATCTTTGGAGTCAAATAGAGATAAAGCAAAATATCGTAAGGGAACAATAGAAGGTATGTATAAGCGTCATTGTGAAGTGCATGCTTTTGATCATGAGGATAGAGACCTTCATGAAGGAAGTTTTTATAGACACTTTAGACATGTTTTTGGTATGGCGCTTTCTTCAGATACAGAGCAGCCTGTTTCTAAAACCGTTGAAACTTCATTTAGCGGGGATCGATTGGCTCAGCTTGATCAGGTACTTGAAGAATTAAAACAGAAAAAACATAAGACATATGATGATATTGCTTGTATTACTAGATATGAAGCGCAAAGGATTGCTATAATTGCTACAGATGGGTTGGAAGGTAAGGAGAAACTTTCAGCGTTAGAGGACGCTTATAATAATGAGTCTGATGAAGCTATAAAAAATGAACTTGGAGAGATTTTAAAGCAAGATCGAGCTAGATTTTATAATAACCGCCATAATGAATATAAACAAATGCGTGAAAATACTCAAAGTTTGTCAAACAAAGAGTATAATCGTATAGCTCTTCGTTATGGTAATGATGTAACATTTGAAGAAGTTTTAAACAAAAACTTCGAGTCTCTTAATGCAAAAAACTTTAACGACAAATATAGAGACAGCTTTGAAGAAATGATTGCAAGGGCATACAACTGTGAAACAAAAGATGAACAAGAAGCTGAAATCGAAATATTAAGAAATTTCTGTATTTCAAAAGGTGTTTCAGAGGCAGAATTTGATTCTTTACTAAGGTCAGATGATATGGTATATCACAGATTAAGTACTGCGGCAAGAAATGGGGATGACTACCAAAGTGAAATAGAAGAAGCGTATAAAAATGGTTGTCCCTCTCTTGCTCGTGTCGCTGCAAGAATGTTGTCGAGAACATATAACGGTTTTGATGAGGATTTCGTTAAATGTACTGTCGGAACACAAGATAATAGCTCTATCCAAGAAGACATTGCTTGGGGTATGGGCAAGCATAACAATGCTGAAGATAACCAACGTCTCATGGATGCGTTAACTCAACATCCAGAAATGACTGAAGGTTCTATTGTAAAATTAACAACATCACTTGTTGAACAGTTAGATGATGATAAAGATAAAATTGTTTATGAACAGCTTTTGAGTCAAATTGGTAATGGCGCGATTATGGAAGGTTTGGCTGCATCAAGTGATTCTTTCAAAGATCAGGTTCTAAAACAAATTTATTCTACAAATCTTATAGAACATTCAAAGTCTTATCCGTCTGAAAAGGCAAATAATATATTACAAGCTCTTTCCACTGGTAAAATTTCAAATGAGACAATGACAAGTCAAAAGCCAGCTTCAAGTGCTTATTGTTCTGAAGCTGATAGTTATACACCTCAATCCGCTACTTCAACTACAGGTTATGCATCTTCAGAAACTGCAACATTTAATAATTCAACTCCTGTAAGTAATCAGTCTCAAGTTCAGGCTTCTGTTGGTGGCCAAACTTATGTTACAAATCCGAATACATCTGTAGGCGTTAATCCTACTATTGAGGTTACTCCTCAAGTCGTTGGTGGTGCGCAATATTCATCTACTTCAAGTATAAATTTATCAACTGTATCTAATAAATTAGATACTGATTTATCTTCAAGTGTAAATAATTCTACAACAATCCAACCAAATACAGTTTCAACAAATAATACCCGTAACGAGGCAGCTTCTATTGATGCTCAAGTAAAAGCTAATGAGCAAATCAAAGAAACTGCGATGCAAAATGTTGCTCAAGTTAAACAAGAAATTGACGAAGCTATTGAAGAATGGGAATTAAAACAACAGTTGGAGTTAACAGATGAAGCTATTGAAGCTCTTAAACAGGTTACGATTGCAGATACAATAGAAGATTATATTGCAGAAAATCCAACAGCTAGTGAAGCTTTAACTAAAAAATTAGCAAATGCAGAATCTATATCAGAAGTTTATGACATATTAATTGCTGAAATGGGTACAAATGTTAAACAAAAATTTATTGATAACTTAGCTTCTTATGGTTCAGCTGATAATGTTAGAGCGTTTATTAATAGTAAAGGTTCTGATAATCAAGTTGTAAAACAATTGTATTTGAAAACTTCAAGTGCAAGTTTAAAAAGTGAATTGTTAAATATGTTACCAGAATCTGATATTCTTACAATGTTAGATAATAATGATATTAGTACATTGAATGATGTTGATCATAATATCTTATTTACTTACGTTTCAAAAAATATTTATTCTATGACGCAAACAAATTTTGCTAATTTCTTAAAACATTTACCACTTGATGAACGTCAAAAACTTATTGCGATGAGAAATAAATCATTGGGTAATGAACCGAAAACTCAGGAATCTACTGTAACTGTTAAATCTGAAGTTCAAGCAAACCCAACAAGAGTTGCATCACAATCTAAGGATGTTTCTGCAAATGCTAATTTACAGGCTTCTGAAACTAGAAATGCTGATAAACAAAATAAAGATAGATTAAATCCAACTCAAAATCCTCAAACTACATTTAAAGCTGGTGAAACTCGCAAAACATTAGCCGATGGTAGAGTAATTACAAATCAAGGTACTACTTTTGCAGGTGTAAGTAACAATGCATCGAATGATGAAGGGTATAGAGTTGTTGATACCGAAAAAGAAAAACGCCAACAAACAGGTGCTCCAATTGGTATGGATGATAAAGTTATAACTCCAGGTTCCCCTGAATGGTATCGAAAATATAATAAACAAGCGCCGACAGCTTTCACAATGGCGGCTTTGGAGCAAGATGATAATGCTCCGAATTTAGGCTCAAATAAAGTCAAAATGGGGCAACCGATAAAGAAAAAATATAACCCAAATGGTTTCAATATTCGTGGCTAAAAGCATTTAATTCATTGACAATTAAATGCTTTTATGTTGTAATCGTCTTACAGCAAGTTTTCTTGCGAGTTCTATAGAAAGAAGACAATTACAAATTGCCGAAAGAAATTAAATTAGCTAAATTCGCAGGTTTTTGTTACGGAGTTAAAAGAGCCGTTGAAACCGTAAAAAAATTAAAAGCTGAAAACCCTGAGCGAAATATTTGTGTGCTTGGTGAACTTATTCATAATTCACACGTTATTGAAGAGTTGAATTCGCTAGGTATTAAGACTTTAGCAGAGTTACCTGAAAGAGGTAATGGAATTTGTGTTGTTAGAAGCCATGGCGAAAGTCCAGATGTGTTTGAGCAAATTGAAAAAGTAGGGTTTGAAGTTTTTGATTTGACTTGCCCTGATGTGAAAAAAGTTCAACAAAAGGCAATTGAACTTGCTCTAGATGGTTATTTTGTTGTTATTGTTGGAAAAGCTCAGCATCCAGAAGTGATTGCAATTAAAGCAAATGCTGAAAAATATTCAGATAAGGTTTTGGTTGCAGCTTCTTCAGAACAATTAAGACCTTATGAGCAAGAATTAAAGGAGCATAAAAAAATCGGTGTTGTTGTTCAGACAACACAAATGTTATCAAACTTAAATGAGATTGTAACATATTTAACTTCAATAACAAAAGAATTGCACGTAGCAAATACAATTTGTCAAAGTACATCAAAACGCCAGTCAGAGGCAAAAGAACTTGCAAAAGAAAGTGATTTAATGGTTGTTGTAGGTTCTAAAAAAAGTGCAAATACAACTCACTTAGCTGAAATTTTAAAAGAAATTACATCAACAATTCACATTGAAACAGTTGAAGAGTTAGATGAATATAAAGATTTGATTGAAAAATCCCAAAGGATTTCAATCACCGCAGGAGCATCAACTCCGCAAAATTTAATTGATGAAGTCATTGAAAATATACAAAGAAAAGGAGAATAAAAATGACACAAGTAACATTAGACGAATTCGAAAAACTATTAGAAGAAAGTTTTTCAAATGGACACTCAGTAGCTGATATCGTTGAAGGTACAGTATTGAGAAAAGATCAAGATGGTTATCTAATTAGCGTACGTGGCGCAAAAACAGAAGCTTTCTTGCCTAACAAAGAAATTTCATCTTCAGAAGAAGGTTCTCAATTAGAAATTGGTGACATCAAAGAATTTTACGTGTTAAAAGAAGAGCACGATGAAGATGGTATGTTGTTATCATTAAAAAGACTTGCATTTGCTCAAGCTTGGGCTCAACTTAATGATGCAAAAGTTCAAGGCGATACAATCCTTGCAAAAGTTGTTTCTGTTGTTAAAGGTGGTGTATTAGTAGATGTAGCTGACTTGAAAGGTTTCATCCCTTCATCTCAATTAAGAACAGGTACTCCATTTGATGGTTTAATTGACCAAAAAATCGAAGTTAAAGTTCTTGAAGCTGACCCTAAGAAAAATAAACTTATCCTTTCTCAAAGACAAGCTGTTGCTGAACAAAGAGATCAAGTTGTTGATAATATTCTTTCAGAACTTGCTGAAGATCAAATCGTTAAAGGTGAAGTTGTAAGAATCGCTGATTTCGGTGCTTTCGTTGACATTAACGGTATCGATGGTTTACTTCCAATTTCTGAAATTTCTTGGCAAAGAATTAAACATCCATCAGATGTTATTTCTCTAGGTGAAACTTTAGAAGTTAAAATTATTAAAATTGATAGCGAATTAAAAAGAATTTCATTATCATTAAAAAGAATGGGCGAAGATCCATGGCAACAAATCGAAGGTCAATTCGCTGAAGGTCAAGTAATCACAGGTACTGTTAACAAAGTTACTGGTTTTGGCGCATTCATTAATATTTTCCCAGGCGTAGAAGCTTTATTACCTGTTTCTGAAATGGCAGAAGAAAATGTTAACCCATTCAATAAATTCAAAGTTGGTGACAGTGTTGAAGTGTTAATTAAAAAATTCACTCCACAAGAACACAGAATCGCTTTGAGTGTAAAAGACATCAACAAAGAAGAAGTTGCTGCTGAGTAGTAATTTCTGATATTTGAAAAGTTAAGGGTAGGTACGAACAATATTTCGTACCTACCTTTTTTATTTCTAGCAAAAAATATTTTGTTTAGTTTTATAATAAATATGAAAATAGGACAAAAAGTAACAACGTATTTTACAGAACCCAGCAAATGTTTTATTATTAAGTGTAAAGCAAGATGTTGTCAAAATGCACCATTGCCGGAAGATTTTTTGCCAAAATATCCGGATAAACTTAGGCGAGATATTTATTCTGCAGTAAATATAGGTCGAAATGATCCAAGAGATACTTATAATTCGATAATTTATAATACAACTCCAAATCCAGTTCAACTTGTTGGTTTTGATCAATATGGGAACCAGCTTATGGGAATTCCGCAACATGTAATGGAAGATCTCCAAATAAAAAGTATGGAACAGGTAAAAGCACTTATTGAAGATTCTAAAAATTATAAGAATTATTGCCCATTTTTAACTGATATCGGTAGATGTAATGTTTATGAAAACAGACCTCCGATTTGTCGAGAGTTTGGAACTCTTCCTGATAAGATTAACCAATGCCCCGATAAGTCATCAAGGCTTGATATAGCTAATTTTTATATGAGGGATTTTTGTAAGTTTTATAAAAACTTATTTATTGATGTAAAACAAAAATTTTTAGGATTGTTTTCTAAGAAATAATTTCCTTGTCGTAGAAAATTTTTCATGATATTCTTAGGGCAAGATATAAGATATGAAAAATTAAGAGGTAAATTATGCAAGCCCGTAGAGCATCAAGAGAATTAGCATTCATTTTGTTTTCACAATTTGATAAAACTATCACAAATTATTCTAAAGAAAGTTTGGATGATATAATTGTAAAATCTGTTAGAATCTTATCAAGCACAGCAAGTGATGATTTAAAGACATCATTAGGAGCTTTAATTGATATGAAAAACAAAATTGATGATTATGAAGCTGAGCATGAAATCAATTTAAACAGACCTCTAGAAGCTGCAAATATAGCAGTACCGCTTCCTATGACTTCTGATATGTCAGCTAGAGTTGAAGAAATGATTGAAGTTGCAGAAAAAGCGCTATTGGCTTTAGAAATTGCTGAATTTACAACTTTAGAGTCTCAAGGTGAAGTGAAAAATTATGCAATTCAATTGGCTGAAACTTTCCAAAAAAATCATGATGAAATTGATTCAATCATCAAAAAATATTCAACAGGTTGGGATTTTGAAAGACTGGTTAAAATGGATAAAGATATTTTAAGAATTGCTCTTTCTGAACTTTTATTTATAAAAGAAACTCCAATGAAGGTTGTTGTAGATGAAGCAGTTGAGTTGGCTAAAAAATATTCAACAGATGATAGCCCATCATTCATCAATGGTGTTCTTGCAAAAGTTATTGTTGATAATGGACTAAAATAGGGTAAATACAAATAGTAAAAATCCGACGAGTAATCGATCGTCGGATTTTTTATTGTTTTTGACGAAGATGATGATATTTATCTTCCTGATAATATATTTGAAGAATTAAGATTTATATTTTTTATGTTATTTTATGTGATCAGTCACCCTAGTGAAAAAGATAAAGAATTGAAAAATTTACGACGTCAAGTTGGTTTTTATTTATGTTTAATGAAAAATAAATAGATTTGTGATACTATGTGCTTATGTTCGGATTTTTTAAGGATAAATTTGAAAATCTTAAAAATGCTGTATCAAATACAGCTCAAAGTTTAGTTGGGAATGTTTTATCCAATGTAAATGCCTCAGATGAAGAATATTCGGAATTTGCACTTGATGATATTGAAGATACATTGATTAGTGCAGATTTAGGTGTGAGTTATGCTGCTGAATTGGTGGATACTTTGCGCTCTAAAAAGAATGCAAGACCTTCTGAGTTGAAAAATTATTTGAAGGATGAATTCAAAAAAACTTTAATCGAGGCTGGTTCAACCGAGTTGAAATATAAAGATAATGAATTGAATGTTTATTTTATTGCTGGAGTAAATGGTGCTGGTAAAACAACATTAATTGCAAAAATGGCTTATCAGTTCAAACGACAAGGGAAGAAAGTTCTTGTTGCTGCTGGTGATACATTCAGAGCTGCAGCAGAAGAGCAATTGAATATTTGGTCAGAAAGAGCTGGCGCAGATATTGTTCGTCGAGATAAAGCTGATCCAGCTTCTGTTGTTTATGAAGCAATCCAAAAGGCAAAAAAAGAAAATTATGATGTGATTTTAATTGATACTGCTGGCAGACTACAAAATAAATTTAATTTGATGGAAGAATTAAAAAAGATAAAAACAGTTATTGATAAACAGGCTCCAGAATCATTGAGAGAAAGTATTTTGGTAATTGATGCAAACACTGGTCAAAATGGTTTGCAACAGGCAAAAATATTTACAGAGGCTGTGAATTTAACATCAGTTGCATTAACTAAATTAGATGGTAGTGCAAAAGGTGCGATAGTTATGGCTATTGCTAAAGAGATGAAATTACCGGTTAAGCTTGTTGGTGTTGGTGAAAAAATGACGGATTTAAAAGCGTTTGATGCAGAAGATTTTATCAATGCTCTATTTGAAGGGTAAGTTTTATGAAACCTTTGACAAGTGTAACTACAAAATTAGGGAATAAAATAGAGTTATTTGGGGAATCTGGAAACAATAATATTCTTATTATTGGTGTTTTTCACGGAGATGAACCTCAAGGTAAACATTTAATTGATGCGTATTTAAAAACTAATGGTCTAAAAACTAATCTTCTATTTATACCTTGTTTAAACCCTGATGGGATGAATGAAGATAAAAGGACTAATGCTAATAATGTCGATTTGAATCGAAATTTTCCAACTCAAAATTGGG